>CALGIV010000001.1 GCA_937914785.1 uncultured Eubacteriaceae bacterium
TTTTAGGCATTTCGGAAGATCTCTTTTGGGATGCCGACTTTTCCTTTATCCAATGCGTGGCGCAGAGCAAGCGAACGTTTGACGACTATATCAGCTATCAACAGCAGATTGAGCGCGAACGGCAGGAGCGCAGAAGAAGGCATTGAGAATTCTTGTAATCGTATAATATTGTGATATAATAATCATAACGGGATAGCAGGAGGGTTTAAATGAAAAGGAACCGATGGATTTTAATAATACTTGTTTTGATTGCGGGACTTCTGGCAGGCTGCGGGCAACCGCCGCCACAGGCAAATGTATTTGAGAAAGGCAAGACGGTTGTTAATGCGGAGTTGACGCGAATTGTGTATGTAGGTGATGGACTGATATGTGGGTATGACGATGAACATCAACAGGAGTTTTATTTGAGCCTGGTGAATCATGATGAGCAATACTCTGCCGAGCAAACTGCTTCAAGGGTGCGTTACAGTGGTGTTATACAAGAGGCTAATGAGGTAAATATTCATATTGATATTCAAAATGCCAAAGATATAAAAGTATTGGAAAATAACCGTGACCCAGAAGTGGATCGTGAAGAAACACAGGAAGAACTGGATGAACAATTAATGGAGCGAGCGGTTGAAGCAAATTTCGAAGAAATGATGACAGGAGAAGTGGAGGAAACGAGTGTATATATCGTTGGTCAGGTTTCTTCCATAGGGGAAGGACATATACTTTACGAGACTTCTTTTTTTATTAATGATGGAGAGCATGATTATTATGTAGAAGTTATCGAGCGTTTACCTAATATTTCAAAATACTGGTCTGAAGTAAAAGAAGGTAGTATGATAAAATTATATGGTGGATTTGTATTTGTTGATAAAGAAACGGGGTTACCGTGGATTGATGGTAGAATCATTGAAATTATTGAATGATGAAAAAAAGCTGATGGCAAGGTGTACGCATCATGCTTATAAATTCAAAAGTAGAAGATGTCTTTGATTCACTGCACTGTGTGTGATTGTATTCTAGTGGATAAAGTGCTGTTAAAAGAAAGCTGTAAGGAGAACTAAATGGAAAACCATCAATCAAGCAATACGATGCCAATAAAATTCCATAAATTTAACTGGTATTTTTTAACTCCAATACGTATATTGGGAGCTATTTATCAAATCTTTAATTTCAATGTAATTTATAGATTAGATATAGTTATCAATGCATTAATTATATTCATATTAATAGCTGATATTATAACTTTTATAGGGTTTTTTAGATGGCGAGCATTTGCATGGTATATCCAGATGATAAAACTTATAGTTATTGCAATAAACCTAGTTTTACAAGGATTTAATGGCGATCCGATAAATGTAAAATCTTTAATAGCAAAAGTTATAATAGCAATTGTATTTTTCTGTCTACAATTTGTATATTATAAAAAACGAAAATGTTTATTTAATAATTGAAGGGCTTTGGCTCTTTTTTTATTAAGGAAGTGGCGTATGCTATAATTTAATCAAAACTCAGGAGGAAAAGGTGATGAGAAAAAAAGGGTTTGTATGGCCAATTCTTATAATGTTAGTGGCTCTTCTGGCAGGCTGCGGGCAACAAAATATGTTTGAAAAAGGAAATATTGTCAAAAATGTTGAGTTAGTGGAGATTACTTATATTGGAGAAACGGCTTTATGGGGTTTTGATAAAGAAGGAAAAGAATTTCGTGTGAGTTTACCTGAAACGATACAAATTGAGCAAACAGTTTCAAAAATTAGATTTAGTGGTGAAGTTACTTATAAAGGAGATACATTGATAATTGTGGAAGTGAATAAACAGAAAGATATAAAGATATTAGATAATAAGCGAGACCCTAGTATTTATGAGGAGCCGGCGCAAGAAGAAATTGACGAGCAAGTGCGGCAGGAGGCGATGGCAGCGGATTACGATGAAATCAACGCCGGAAATTGGCTTAACAAAAAAATATTTGTCGAGGGAACAGTAGAAGCAATTGAAGAGAACGTTCTGTGGCGCCTCACATTGCTTCAAAATGAAAACAAATATATTATATTGGTTTATGGAAGGATGCCTAATATAGAGGATGCATTGGCAGTATTGCAGGAAGGGGACCGTATAAAGATTTACGGTTCAGTAAAGGGCAAGGATGAAACGACAGGGTTGCCGACAGTTTTTGGGAATATTATGGAAATAGTGGAATAAATAAAAATAACTTTTAACAGCATAAAATGTTATTGCCGCAGTGTTGAAAGATGTCAATTTAGCGGCTTTTTTTATTGCTGAAAAATGAAGCGAAATCTTTGTAATCGTGTGCCGTTATGATATAATAATCATAATAGTAATTAGGAGGGTTTAAATGAAACGAAACCGATGGATTTTAATAATACTTGTTTTGATTGCGGGACTTCTGGCAGGCTGCGGGCAACCGCCGCCACAGGCAAATGTATTTGAGAAAGGCAAGACGGTTGTTAATGCGGAGTTGACGCGAATTGTGTATGTAGGTGATGGACTGATATGTGGGTATGACGATGAACATCAACAGGAGTTTTATTTGAGCCTGGTGAATCATGATGAGCAATACTCTGCCGAGCAAACTGCTTCAAGGGTGCGTTACAGTGGTGTTATACAAGAGGTTAATGATGTAAATATTCACATTGATATTCAAAGTGCAAAGGATTTAAAAGTATTGGAGAATAATCGAGATCCAGAGGTGGATCGCTCAGAAACAGAAGAAGAACTGAACGAAGCACTAATAAAACGAGCAGTTAAAGCAAATTTTGAAGAAATGATGACAGGGGAATTGGAGGAAACAGGTATATATATTGTTGGTCAAGTTTCTTCTATAGGAGACGCACATTTTTTCGGAGAATCTTCTTTTTTAATTAACGATGGTGAGAATGATTATTATATTACAGTGTGGGAAACAGTTTCAAAAGCGATAAAAAAAGTTTGGCCTGAGGTTAAAGAAGGTGTTATGATAAAGTTATATGGGAGTTATATGGGAGTAGATGAAGTAACAAATCTTCCTTGGGTAGAAGGCAGAGTCATTGAAATTATTGAATAATAAAAAATAATTAGCGGAGTAGTTACTCCGCTTTTTTATTGCGTATTTTAAAACGAAACAAAAATAAGAAAGGAGATTAGTAGATATGGGAGCAGAAAAATTAGATTTATCGGTGTTTGAAGGATATGAAAGTGAGCTTAGCAATGTAACAATTTACATTATAAGAGCATCGGATGTTGTGGACGGTTTAACAAAGTTAATATTGAATCAATCTGGAGCGTTTCAAGGCCTGAACCAAGAATTATCACAAAGCAATTCTTATCTTGATTACATAAATAGTATGACATTTAATGATGTAATAACAAATATTGATAAAAGCAAAGAAAGTACAGCAGAATGGCTGGATGTTGCTACAGAAATTGGCAATGCATTTTCGATTGGTTCTACTTTAGGAATGGCAATCGCCAGCATAGAGGCTATTTCAGCTACGGCAGGGCCGTTGGGATTGGTAATTGGGCTGGCATTTGCCGCTATTTATGCAATTGTTGAGTATGGGGATGAAATTTTCGAAGTGTTTAGTAAACAGGAAGAACCAATAGGTGTATTGACCAGGGGAATAGAATTTTTAACGGAGTGCACTGATGAATACGGGAATACAACAATACGTTATATTGATGAAATATCGGAAGGAACACGACAGGCTGCAGAAGATTTTTTAGGAATGAGTGATACGGTTAAAGCTACTTTTGAAGGGATGGTGGGAGATAGTGAAACAGCCAATGAGGATATATTAAAAAATGTAGCAGACACAACAGAAGAGTATACAAGTACAATCGTTCAGGGATATGAGGCTCAACGCGATGCTAAAATAGCATACTGGGAGGATGATGAATCTCTAACACAGGAACAACGTGAGGCTTATATCGCTTTTGAAGAAGAATTTTATGCACAGAAAATAGCAAATGTAGAGGAAAATGAAGCGAAGATTAATGCTATTGTTCAGGAATCATTAGCGAATGAGGGCGTAATAACAGAAGAAGCTTGGGAAGAAATTAATAATATACTATTCGATATGCAGACACAGGGAATAGAAGCGTTATCAGAACATGCTTGGGAGTCTGACCTTATTATTGCGGATATGGTGAATTATGCAATTGATCAGGCCTGTAAAGAGGAAGAGGAAACAGTAGCGGCAGCAGAAAGAAAATTTAAGGAAGAATTTGGAATACTAAGTGAAAGGCAATTAACAAAAGAGAGATTAAATAAAGATGGATATGAAAAAGCAAAAGCTCAATTGGAGGAAGAACGTGATACTGCAATTGCTGTTGCAGCGGAAAAGCGAGAAGGAAAAGTAAGTGAATTAAATAAGGAAAGAGACAGTTCAGATGAGATATTAAATAATATGTTGTGGGACGCTACGCTTAATAAGAATAATCTTAAAGGAGAGCTAGAAGAAGGACGAAATAGTGGCGCATTTACTTTAAGCCGGCTTTTTAAAGAATGGGATAAATATCGGCCAGATAAAAAACATTTTACCTCTGTTGTAACAGTGACAGGGGAAAAAGGAAGTATAAAGGGTTTCGCCACCGGCGGCCTGGTCACGCGTCCGGTCAACGCGATTGTCGGCGAGGGCGGGGAGTGCGAAGCGATTATTCCGTTAAGCAAATTCCCGCGCATTATGGCCGAGATTATGGCGCGCAACAATATCGGCGCGGGCGACATTGCGCCGCAGGAGCAGGCCAGCAGTGCGGTGAACGCAAAGTACGCCGCGGAATACAACATGCTTGCCGGCGCGATCAACCGGCTGGCCGACAGGCCAAACGTCATATCCATCGACGGTCACGAATTGATGAGTGTTACGGCCGGCAACGCCGATAAGGTATACGGCAACCGGCTCGCGTACAGAGAGAGGGGGTTAGCACTTGTTTAAGCAAATCAGGGCGAATGGAAAGTCCAGTTATGACAATTTCGATCTATATATCGATACGAGGAATATTGCACCGCCGCAGAAGAAGATCGAAATTGTCATAACTGGAC
>CALGIV010000002.1 GCA_937914785.1 uncultured Eubacteriaceae bacterium
GCCCGATAATGGCCGTCGCCTCCCCCGGTCTGGCCGTAAAGGTAATATCATTTAATACATACTCATCTGCGCCGGCATACTTGAAATTAACATCTTTAAATTCCAACAAACCCTTTTTATCCGCATCAAACTCTTTCGTCTGTGCCTGATCTTTGATTGTAATTTCCGTTTCAAGCACTTCGGAAATACGTTCTGCAGACACAGCCGCCCGCGGCACAAAGATAAAGATCATCGAGATCATCAAAAACGACATAATGATCTGCATTGCATACTGCATGTAAGCCATCATATCGCCAACCTGCATCGCAGAAGCCGCTATCTGATGCCCGCCAACCCAGACAATCAAAATCGTCACGCCATTCATAATCAGCATCATAACCGGCATCATCGTCACCATCACGCGGTTGACAAATAAATTCGTCTTCGTCAGTTCACTGTTCGCGCGTTCAAATCGCTGCTGCTCGTGATTTTTTGTGCCAAATGCACGAATAACCATCAAGCCGCTCAGGTTCTCCCTTGAAACCAGGTTCAACTTATCGATCAGCTTCTGAATAGATTTAAACTTCGGCAGCGCAATGGCCATCACCACGATGATTAAGCCCAACAGCAATACACAGGCCAGCGCAATAATCCAGCTCATCGATGCCGATTTATTCACTGCCATCAGCGTGCCGCCAATGGCCATAATCGGCGCGTAACAGATCATACGGATGCCGATCATCAGCACCATCTGAATCTGCGTAATATCGTTCGTACACCGCGTGATCAGCGACGCTGTAGAAAACTGATCAAATTCCGCATTGGAAAAGCTTTCAATCTTGTTGAACACATCTGCCCGCAATTTTCGCGCTACGCCCGCGGCAATCCTGTTAGACAGCAGGCTGACAAGCACTGTAGCACACCCGCCCAGCAATGCAATGCCGAGCATTTTCAGGCCAATCTTTAAAATATACGACGACTGAATGCTGCTGACCGTCATGCCCAACTCACCGTAAAACACCGACGTAAAGCGAATGCCGGCCTGTTTTAACAGCGACGCATCGTTTTTTACCGCCGCATTATGCGCCTGATCAAGCACCGCCTGCGGCAGCGTGTCAAACATCAGCTGCATCGCATACAGACGCTGCAGATCAACTTCCGCAAGCGAGCCTTCCGTCTCCATCGAGCTCCCATTCTGTTCGGCCAAATCCTGCACAACCTCAACAAAGGTCCAGGCCGCAGTACCAAAAGCCTGATCGAGCTTTTCGTTCACCGCTTCATCATTTAAACTATTTTTAACGTAGAGTTGTTCTTCAGCATCGGGATAAAGGGCGCTGTAAGGCTTCCCCTTCTCATTTTCACTCGCTGCATCGACAAGACTGTAGCCTGCCTCAACAACCGCCCTTTCCTCTCCATCCATAAACGTCGTCATCAGACGAAAGCCATCTGTACTGATCGCATCCGGCGCGGCGTGTTCAATGCCGTTTTGCTGGATGCCGACATTGACGATATCCGACATATAGTTTGGCAGATTCAAATCACACATTGCCTGCACAAACAACAAGGCGATCGCCAGAATCAAACCAAAAGCAAATGGTTTTAAATATTTCGCCAATATTTTCTTCAATTCTCTACCTCTCTTTCAGCCAGAATTTCTTCTTTGAGCGCTTCAGACGTATCTACCAGCCGGTTTAACAGCGCGATTAACTGACGCATATCTTCAATACCAAACCGTTGAATCAATCTATCCATCATCAAGTCCACTTCAATCTTTGCTTCTTCCAATACTACCATCCCGCTCTGCGTAACGGCTACTTCAATCCTTCGGCGGTCATTCGCATCGATCTGACGCGTGATATAGCCCTTCTTTTCCAACCCGTTAAGCATTTGTGAGACGGCTGGTTTCGATATATGCAAAATATGCCGCAAATGCTGCACATCGGAAGCCTCCTGACTTCGATTTTCCTTATGGCAATTGCTGACAGCAAAATAGCGCAGCGTGATAATCTCTGCCGAACGTAAATCTCCGCCCATCGGCAATGGTTTCGCCGCCTGTTTGAATCGCATCAAAGTGTAGATCAATTCCTCCCGGATTGTTGACTCCATTCCTGTTCCTCCTCAAAATAGTTAATTGATTAACTATTTCATATCAAACTATTATAACACTTATTATTTAAATGTCAACATCATTTAAAAAGTAATAAAAAAAGGCAGTAAATTACCGCCTTTTAAGAAATTCTACCATCTCAACTTGTGGTCTACACCAGCGCCTTAATCGCCTCGGCACCCGCTTTAATACACTCAATGTTGGAATCTACAAACTTCGCCTTGCTGCCCGTAAAAGTTTGTTTGACCAAATCGTACAGTGTCTCAAGCTGAACGATTCCCGTCGCCGCCACATACGCGCCGAGCATTACCATATTCGCACCCAGTGCATTGCCGGCTTCAGCCGCAATATCGCTCGCCTCAATATAAAATACGCTGATGTCCGTACGCGTTGCCTTCTCCTTAATAATGGAACTGTTGATAAACAGCTTGCCGCCTTCAATGACCACCGGTTCAAATTTGTGCAGCGAAGGCAGGTTCATCACGATGATACTGTTCGCCTCCATCAACACCGGCGTGCCGATCGGCTCATCCGAAATAACACAGCTGCAGTTCGCCGTCCCACCGCGCATTTCCGGGCCATAAGAAGGCGCCCAAGTAACTTCCTTGCCTTCCGCAAATCCGGCATAAGTGATCATCTGGCCGATACGCAGTACGCCCTGGCCGCCAAAACCAGCTACGATTACTTGTTCTAACATTTCTGTCGCCTCCTACAATTCATTTTTATAATTACCCAGTGGGTAGTAGGGCACCATATTTTCATCCAGCCATCTCAATGCTTCGACCGGACTGTAGCCCCAGTTTGTCGGACAGGTGGAAAGCACTTCAACCATCGCAAAGCCCTTGCCTTCAATCTGACATTCAAACGCTTTTTTGATCGCCGCTTTGGCTTTGCGCACGTTTGCCGGCGAATTTACCGTTACGCGCTCGACAAACTTTGCTCCTTCGATCGTCGCGAGCATTTCAGCCATACGAATCGGTTTGCCGCAGTGCTCTTCGCTTCGGCCTTCCGGCGCCGTCGTCGCTTTCTGACCGACCAGTGTAGTTGGCGCCATCTGACCGCCCGTCATACCATATATTGCATTATTAACGAATATCGTCGTGATCTTTTCTCCTCTGTGCGCCGCGTGCACGACTTCAGCCGTCCCGATTGACGCCAGGTCGCCGTCACCCTGATAAGTAAATACAATCTTATCCGGATGCGCGCGTTTTACGCCTGTCGCAACTGCCGGCGCTCTGCCGTGCGCCGCGATGAACATATCGCAGGCAAAGAAAAAGTCACACAATGCCGAACAGCCTACCGGCCCTACGCCAATCGCCCTGTCGAATACGCCGAGCTCAACGAGCGTTTCTGCTACCAGTTTATGAATAATCCCGTGCGTACAACCCGGGCAATAAGTCAAAGGGGCATCGGTCAATGCTTCTGATTTCTTATATACAACCGCCATTTTACTTACCTCCTAAAATATCTTTCGCCATTTTCAACACGTCGTCCGGAATGATCGGATTTCCGCCGCTTCTGCCGTAGAATTCTACAGGCCAGCGTCCAAGCACTGCCAGGCGCACATCTTCCACCATCTGGCCACAGCTTTGTTCCACCGCGATGACAGCCTTACAGTCTTTCTTGATCTTATCAAACGCTTCCGTCGGGAACGGCCACAGGCTGATCGGCCTGATCAGGCCCATTTTCAATCCTTCCGCTTTCGCCTTCGACAACACGTTTTTCACCGCCCGGCTTGATGTGCCGTAAGCGACAAACACGATATCGGCGTCTTCGACATCTACCGTTTCATACATCACTTCCGTCTCCGCGATTTCTTTTAGCCGGCGCTGAATATCTTCATTCTTCGCTTCCAGCACATCCGCCTGCAAATCCATTGCATTGATGCGGTTATGTTCTCCGCGCGCAACATGGTTGCCGTCCGCCGCCCACGGTTTATCCGCTTTTACTTCCTGTCTCGGCGGAATTTCACACGGTTCCATCATCTGGCCGGTCATCCCGTCTCCCAGAACCAAAACCGGCATTCTGTATTTATCGGCCACATCAAACGCATGGCGGACCAGATCAACACATTCCTGCACGCTTGCCGGTGCAAAACACGGATGATAATAATCCCCGTTGCCACCGCCGCGCGTACACATAAAATAATCCGACTGCGCCGGCAGAATGTTGCCCAATCCCGGGCCGCCGCGTGAAATATTCACAACCACACAGGGAATGCCCGCACTGATCATATAAGTCAGCCCTTCCTGTTTTAACGCCAGACCCGGTGAGGACGTAGACGTAATAACTCTGGCACCGGCACCGCCGGCACCGTATACCATATAGCTCGCCGCAACTTCACTTTCCGCCTGCAGAAAACATCCGCCGGCTTTTGGCAGCTCACGCGCCATATATTCAATCAACTCACTTTGTGGTGTTATCGGGTATCCGAAGAAATGCGTTGCCCCCGCACTGATCGCGGCGGCTGCGATCGCCTCGTTGCCCTTCATCAGTTTTTTCGCCATTTTTCTACACCTTCCCTTCTATTCTTTCTCCACTGTAATAATGCTGTCCGGACACATAATCGCACACGTACCGCAAGCAATACATTCGTCGATGTTTGTCACTTTCGCAGGGAAATAACCCTTTTGGTTTGTCTCCGTATCCAATACCAGGATCTTCTTCGGACAAAACTGAATGCAAAGTTCACACCCCTTACATTTTTCTGTGTCAAAGGTCAGTTTAGCCTTTGCCATAATAATATCACCCCTCATTTATATTTAAAGCCATTCTGGCCTCATAAGCAATTCCATTGCAAATGGTTCACCGGCAGTCTGATACGCGCCCAGTTCGACCATCTCTTCAATATAAGATGTATAGATGACAGGGATTCCTGTGCGCGCACTCACCGCTTTTGCGAGCCGGTCACCGCGCCGAACATCTTCAAGCGCCGTTTGACGAATCATATGCGTATTGTTGATAATACCGTTAATTTTAAGATTGGACTTATCCTCAATGCCTTCCCAGAACGCGATGACTTCATCGGCAGACTGCGTTTCAGGGCGGTTCGCGTTGACGACCATATACATATTATAATCCTGCTCAACTAAATAATGGGCGAAACGCGCCAGCGCCGTTGCGCCGACGGGATTTCCACCCACATCAATAATACCGAAATACTTCTCTGTCTGAAATAACCCATTAAGCTCCGGCGACAATGCCGGAGCAGAAATGCTTAAGCTGTCTTTATTGCCAATGACCGATGAGATCACTCGGATACCCTTATTTTCAAGTCGCTCTGCGATTTCGCGAGTTCGAAAATAAGGATTCACAATGTCTAAATCTGCAATCGCCACATCTCCATATAAATCCTGCATTTTCATTGCATAATTCACGGCAAATTCCGTTTTACCGCTGCCGTAATGCCCTACGATTATCGTCAATCTTAATTTTCTGCCCATAACAAAATGCCTCAATTCAGTATCAATTAAATCGTACAATCTAATTATATACTAAAATGAGACATTGTCAAGAAAATAACTTAAAAATGCATTTTTTTCAAAACACAATTTGCTTTTTAATCACAAAATGTTCTGAATTATGATTTTTTAATCATTTTTCTTCAAAATCAGAACCAAAATGATGCCAATGATACATGCGCCTGCGGCAATGGCAAACGACAATGCCGTGCCGATACCGGTTGCCTGAACAGCTTTAGACAAAAACGGACACAGAACGCAGGCTAAGCCAAAACCAATCATCACGACCGCATAATTGATACCGGAATGCTTCGTGCCGAAGTAATCCGTCGACACCACCGGATAAGTGCCCATAAATCCGCCGTAAATAAACGCAATCACAGGAAACAAAACCAAATACAGGCCGCCGCGCGCCACAATCATCCCAAGAACAGCGGCGATGTTGGCAATGTATAGAATAATCAGCGTCTTTTTCCTGCCAAGCTTATCCGATACCATCGGCGCTACAAGCCTGCCCATCGCGTGCAAAACAGAAGCGATCATGACAGTGGCCATAATCTGTGATTGTGCAACGCCGCGCTCCAATCCCAAAAGACCAAAAATCGGGTTGATCAGCATATAGGCCGGAACGGCAAACAACATCGATGCCGCAATGATATAATACTCTTTTGTCCGCAGCATCTCTCCGGTCGTATACTGTTTCTTTTCCTGCCCGCTGGCCGTTCGCACAATAACAAACTCTTCAATGAATTCTTTTGGCGGATTCTTTGTAAAAAACGCGCTTATCACACCCAGCACGGCAGACATACAGCCGCACACCAGAAAATTTATCTTAAATCCATAATTTCCTAAAAAGTAGCTGCAGATCGGAGACATCACGAAACCCGAAAGGCCCAGCGCACACAGAACCGCACCTGTGGCAAACCCTTTCTTTTCCGGAAACCACCGCTGCATCACCGCAATGCGCGTATTGTAGGTGATCCCGCCGCCGATACCCGTCATCACGCTAAAAGTGACAATCATGAGCCAAAACGATGTCGGCGGTATCAGCGCTGTTAGAAACAGCCCTGCGACGATAACAGCCACACCGATGTAGACAACCGTCCGCGGCGTATACTTCTGTTGAAGCTTTCCGCCGATAATACTCCCGACGACAAATATGCCGAAATTCAGCGAATATGCCCAACTCGCCGTTGCAGAATCGATTGAAAAATATTCCATGACATACGGCTGAATAATGCTCCAGGAATAACCGATCCCGGATGCCAAAACGCCGATCATCACAAAAAATAAAATTGGATACCTGGTCTTATTGTACTCTTGAATTGAATGCTTCGTATTCTCCACGTTGTTCTCCTTAAAAATAATTGCAAAGCGTATTTTATCATCGACAGACAGAATATGTCAAACAAAAACGTAAATACCGTAAAAAAACACTCAAATAACCTTATTCTTCGTCATCATTATCAAAAACGCCATCATTCGGGATTGACATAAATTTGTCAACCTTTGCTCTGGTCGCTTTCCTCGTCTTATTAAAAACTGATTTAAAGCCTTTTG
>CALGIV010000003.1 GCA_937914785.1 uncultured Eubacteriaceae bacterium
GATGTGTTAAAACTATGCCTTTTATTTCCGCACCAAACCCCAGATAATTGGGATGTGTTAAAACTATGCCTGTATCAACCGGAAATAAAAGGCATAGTTTTAACACATCCCAATTATCTGGGGTTTGGTGCGGAAATTGCGGAGATTGCGGATTTCGCAAAACAACATGCGCTGACATTGATTGTAGATGAAGCCCACGGTGCACATTTAAATTTTTGTCCGCCGGATTATCCACAGGCAGCGGAGCGCTTTTCAGCCGATGTTATCGTTCAAAGTACGCACAAGACATTGTCTTCGCTGACACAGAGCGCTTTGCTTCATATCAATACGGATACAATCGATGTGCGGCGGTTAGACTTCTTTCTGCGCGTCTATCAGACGACGTCGCCGTCTTATTTATTGATGAATGCGCTTGAAGAAGCGGTCCTGTACGCTGAGGAGCATGCGCGATCGATTTTTTCATCAATGATTGATTGGCATAAAGAAGCGGTTGAAACAATTAACCAAACGACGCCATTTTACGTTCGGCCGAGAAGCGAGACGTACGATTATACAAAGCTGATCGTCCAGACAACCCAAGCGGGATTCGGCGGGTATGAGGTAGAACAATATTTGAATACACAAAATATAGTAATTGAATACGCATCTGATAACTATATATTGGCTATGCTGGGCATCGGGAGCCGTGCAGAAGATTTACAGGCACTCGCTATGGCGCTTGGCGGGCTTTCTCAAAGGCGGGAGAAGGACGAGTTTAGAAAAGCGCTGCCTGTCCCGCAGGCAATATTGGCTATGCACGAAGCATTTCGGCTGCAGGCAGAAGAAGTGGATCTGGCAGCCTCTTGCGGCAGAATCTCAGCGGACCTTATCGTCCCATATCCGCCGGGGATTCCGTTGCTTTTGCCGGGTGAAAAGATTGATGCCGAGATCATCTCATCGATTGCTGCCTCGGCAGCTGCCGGTGCGGTCATCGGCATAAAAGAAAACAGGATACTTGTCACAAAATAAGGAGCAGGTTTATGAAAAAAGGGAAATTGATCGTATTTGAAGGATTGGACGGCAGCGGCAAACAGACGCAAAGCGCGTTGTTTTTTCAACGGTTAAAAGAGCAGGGAGCTGCCGTAATGAAGGTATCTTATCCGCGGTATGATAATCCGTCTTCTTCGCTGGTAAAGATGTATCTGGCCGGTGAATTTGGACAAAATCCCGATGAGGTCAGCCCTTATATCTCTTCGACGTTTTTTGCCGTAGACCGTTATGCGTCCTATAAACAGGATTATGAGACATTTTACTCGGACGGCGGTATTGTGATTGCGGACAGGTATACGACGTCGAATATCCTGCATCAGGCGTCTAAAATAGCCGATATCGATGAACGCCAACGCTTCTTGTCGTGGCTGACAGATTTAGAATACAATATGGCCTGCCTCAACCAGATATGGTGTTTTTTTTGGATATGGGGTTAGAAAAAGTACAATTGTTAACCGAAAACAGATTGAATAAAATCGACGGGTTAACTCAAAAGGATATTCATGAATCAAGTGAATCTCATCTGCGCAAAGCATCCGCCGTGGCCGATGCGCTTGTAGAAGAATACGGTTGGGTTCGCATCACCTGCGTTGCGGACGGAAAAATTTTACCGCCTGAGGAAATTGCCGAAGCCGTCTACAAAGAATTTCTCGCGGGGAATATGCGATGAAGTTATTTCAAGAGTTAGCGATTCCTGATAATGTCGCGCTGCCGCTTACAAGGGCCGTTGAAAACCGGCAAATCTCCCATGCGTATTTATTTCACGGAAATGACGAAAACTTATTGGACAAGGCGGCGCAGGCATTTGCCAAAGCGATCGTGTGTACAGCGGAAAACAGGCCGTGTGAATCCTGCTCCGCCTGTATCAAGACAAACGCCGGCAGCCACCCGGATCTTATTCACCTTTACCCGGATGGGGCTAGTATTAAAATTACGCAGATTCGCCAGTTAAAATACAGTGTCTCGTTAAAGCCTTTCGAGAGCGCGTACAAGGTCTATATCATCCATCAGGCCGATACGATGCAGAAGTGGGCGCAAAACAGTCTGTTAAAAACACTGGAAGAATCGAATAAATATGTTATAATAATATTGCTAGCTGTCAACAAGGGTGCTTTTTATCCGACTATCCTGTCTCGATGTCAGGTCTATGCATTTTCGGATGTCGGACTTAAAAATGAACTGATCGACAGTGTTTATCGTGTTTTCCTTGCCGCATATGAAGAAGATTACGAACGTGTTTTTGAAAGTATCGCGGCTTTTCATGATAACGATTTTTCAGATATTCTGTCATGTATTTCATCTTTCGTGCGCGATTTTTTAGCCTGTCGGTTAAGCGGTGAAAGTACGTCAATATATAACCAAGCATACAGCGGCTTTATACAGCGCGCAGCTAAGCGTTACTCTGTTGAAATGCTTCATGACACAATATCGTTTATCTGCGATATCCGCACCGGCGCATCTGCAAATGTCAAGCTGATGCTGCAGGCGATTTTTTTAAGATTTTAGCAAAATGGAGGCAAGATGCAAAAGGTAATAGGAATTCGATTTAAACCGGCCGGAAAGATATATTATTTTGACCCGACTAATTTGCAGCTGGAAAAAGGAGATCAGGCAGTCGTCGAGACTGTGCGCGGGATGGAGTTCGGCGATGTCGTAACAAATGTTAAAGAAGTATCGGAAGAGGAATTAATCGCGCCGGTCAAACCGGTTATCCGAAAGGCGACGAATGCCGATAGAAAAGTTTATGAACAAAATAAAGTAAAAGCTGCCGAGGCGCTGGTAATCTGTGAGAAAAAAGTTGCAGAACACAATCTGACGATGAAGCTGATCGATGCGGAATACACCTTCGACAAGTCAAAAATCATCTTTTACTTTACCGCCGACGGACGCGTTGACTTTCGCGAGCTTGTCAAAGATCTGGCTTCGGTATTTAAAATCCGCATTGAATTGCGGCAGATTGGCGTGCGCGACGAGACGAAGTTGTTTGAAAGCCTGGGCCCCTGCGGCAGACCAATCTGCTGTTCCAAGTGGCTGGGAGATTTCAACCCCGTATCGATTAAAATGGCAAAAGACCAGAATTTGTCTTTAAATCCCGGAAAGATTTCCGGAATATGTGGCAGACTTTTGTGTTGTTTAAAATTCGAACATGAGACGTATAAAGAAGTGTTGAGAGAGATGCCGCCGGTCGGCGCATATGTGAAAACGCCGGATGGAAAGGGCAATGTTGAAAAAATAAGCGTGATGAACGAAAAAGTAACAGTCAGGCTCGATGGGCAGGAAGCCGTGTTTAAAACCTACGGGCCGAATGACGTTAAAGTAGTAAAATATACCGCTTCAAAGCAACACGATAAGGAGGAACTGTCTGAAGACGAACTTAAAGAATTAAAGCGTTTGGAAGAAGAATTTAATAAGAATAACTAATTGCTAAATAATTGTTGTGTTTTTGTCTAAATCATGTATAATTAGATATCATAAACATAATCCTTGAGGGGGTGTACAAATGTCATACATTATCTCAGATGCCTGCATTTCATGTGGTGCATGTGAACCCGAGTGTCCGGTTGGTTCCATTAAAGAAGAGGCCGGCAAATATGTGATCGATGCAGAAACTTGCTTGGATTGCGGCGCATGTCAGGGTGTATGTCCGGTAGAAGCTCCGCAACCGGAATAGAGAGAAATAAATGAGGTCTCTAAGAGGCCTTATTTTATTATAAGGCAAAATGGAACGATACAGAATCGATGACCTGCAGATCAATGGCCTGAAAATAAAACAGGATACGACGCTCTTTTGCTTTGGCACCGATGCGGTGCTGCTATCTTCGTTTGCGGCAAAGCATATTTGCGCCGCTCATCGCGTCATCGACCTCGGTTGTGGCAACGGCATTATACCACTTTTATTGAGTGCCAAGACAGACTGTAACAGTATTGCAGGACTGGAAATCAGCAGCCGGTCTGTACAGTTGGCGCGACAAAACGTCACCTTCAATGCACTTGAAGGGCGTATCGATATCATCGAAGGGGATATTCGGCAGACCGCAGCGCAGTTTGTGCCGGAAAGCTACGACATTGTCGTAACAAACCCGCCTTATATCAAGCAGGCAGACGGAAAAATCAACGAAGATATGGATATAGCTGTCGCCAGGCACGAGATCCTGTGCAGTTTAAACGATGTGCTTGCTGCCGCGAAAAGACTGCTTCGGTTTCGCGGAGACTTTTTTATGATACACCGTACACACCGTCTGTCGGAGATTATCGGCTTGATGCGTGAAAACAGAATTGAACCCAAGACGTT
>CALGIV010000004.1 GCA_937914785.1 uncultured Eubacteriaceae bacterium
GAGAGAAACCCCCAAGCCTCAAGCAATGGCGCTACCCTGATATCAAAGGCCCCATTCGTCTGCTCATTCAGTGCAATGGCTGTCCGGATAAGTGCAGCCGTCTCTTCTGCAACCTCAACATAATTGCCGGCACCAGCGTTAATACGCCTCACATCGCTATTTTCTGCAGTCGGCGAAAACAGCGCTTCCAAACGCAGCAATTCTGCTTCGCAATCTTCAAGGATCGCCTCTCCATCTACATCATAGACCACAACGCTGATGGCCGTGTCCATCGCGATGACGTGTCGTTCATAACGCGGCTTTATTTCCCCGCCACAGGCTGTCAGCGACAACACTATTGCCATACATAATACGATACAAACCCATTTTTTCATCTTTGATGTCCACTCCTTTGGCGTGATTGAGAAATATTATAATACAGAAAACAGCAAAAGACAATAAAACAGCGCGGATTTACCCGCGCTATCATTGCTTAAAAGTACGATTATTTTACTTCTACTTCGCCGCCAACTTCTTCGATTTTTGCTTTCATGTTGTCTGCTTCTTCTTTTGTTGCGCCTTCTTTTATCGTAGCCGGCGCACCGTCCACAAGATCTTTCGCTTCTTTGAGCGCCAGACCCGTCAATTCGCGAACAACTTTAACGACCTTCAACTTCTCTGCACCTGCGCCTTTGAGCACGATATCAAACTCCGTCTTTTCTTCGTCGCCACCTGCCGCTGGAGCTGCACCACCCGCTGCCGGAGCTGCTGCTACCGCCATGGGGGCTGCTGCGCTTACACCAAATTCTTCTTCCAGTGCTTTTACTAACTCTGCCAATTCCAATACGGAAATACCTTTAATCTCTTCAATCAATTGTGTTACTTTTTCACTCATTTTTTATTTACCTCCAAAATATTCCTTTTGTTTCATAATTTTTAAGCTTGAGCTTCCTTTTGCTCACGAATTGCATTTAATGCTACTGCCAGCCCCCGGATATTACCGTTAAGCACATTGGCCAGTCCGTACAGCGGAGACTTTAAGCTGCCGAGCATTTTGGCAACCAATTCTTCTTTGCTTGGCAAGAGCGCCAGTTGCTCTACTTCTTTTGCGCTCATCAATTTGCCGTCGACATACCCTGCTTTGATCTCAAGAACCTTGTTTGCTTTGATAAAGTCGTTCAGTAATTTCGCAGGTGCAATCGCGTCGCTGTCGCTGACTGCAACGGCAATCGAGCCTTTTAAATACTCTGTCAATTCCGCGCAGCCCGCGTCCTGCGCCGCAAAACGCGCCAATGTGTTCTTGTATACTTTGTAATCTACGCCAGCTTGCCGCGCCTTACTGCGCAATTCCGTCGCTTTATCGACGTTCAGGCCTTTGTAGTCTACCAGAACAATCGCCTGTGCGTTTTTAAACTTTTCACTGATCTCGCGCACAACTTCTTTCTTGCTCTCCAAAATCGCAGACATTCAATCCCTCCTTTATAAAATAAAAATGCTCTTTTCGCAGACCATACGCAAAAAGAGCAGATATTTTACTCGTCTTGTGTATACCTCGGTAGGATGATTTACTCTTTACGACACCTACTGTCTGCGGTAACAAACAATTACTTATTATACCGATAAAATCCGTTTTGTCAAATGTTTTTTCTTTAATAGCTCGCCATATTAATTTTGATACCCGGACCCATACTGCTCGTCAAGGTTACACTCTTGAAGTATTGCCCTTTGGCCGCTGCCGGTTTGGCCTTTTTCACCGCATCGACCAACGCATCAATATTCTCCGTCAATTGTGCATCGCTGAAACTGGCTTTGCCGACCGGAACGTGTATGATATTCGTCTTGTCCAGACGGTATTCAACCTTCCCGGCTTTGATCTCACTGACCGCTTTAGCAATATCCATCGTCACCGTACCGCTCTTCGGGTTCGGCATCAAGCCTTTCGGCCCCAATACGCGACCGATTTTGCCGACTACGCCCATCATATCCGGCGTCGCGACAGCTACATCGAAATCAAACCAGTTTTCCTTCTGAATCTTCTCGACATATTCTTCCGCACCGGCATAGTCCGCGCCGGCATCCAATGCCTCCTGTACTTTATCTGCCTTGGCAAAGACCAGCACACGAACTTGTCGACCCGTGCCATTTGGCAGAACGACTGCACCGCGTACTTGTTGATCTGCATGTCTGCTGTCTACGCCCAATTTAATGTGCAGCTCAATCGTTTCGTCAAACTTTGCCGTCGCGTTTGATTTGACCATCGGGATCGCCTCTTCAAAATCGTATAATTTCTGACGATCAATTTTCTTTGCTTTTTCTAAATAGTTTTTTCCTCGTTTCATTTTTGCCTCCTGTGGTAATGACGGCTTTTATGCCTCCCACGTTTTTTTATCTATATCAGGCTGTCTGCCCAATCAGTCTTCTACCGAGACACCCATACTTCGCGCAGTTCCCGCAACCATACTTACGGCCGACTCCAGGCTCGCCGCATTTAAGTCCGGCATTTTAATCTTTGCAATTTCCTCGAGCTGCGCTTTCGTAATAGACGCCACTTTATCTTTATTCGGCACTGCCGAACCACCTGAAAGCCCTAATTCTTTCTTGATCAAAACGGATGCCGGCGGCGTTTTCGTCACGAACGAAAAGGAGCGATCCTGATAAACAGAGATGACGACAGGCGTAATAATACCGTCTAAATCAGCCGTCTTCGCATTGAACTGCTTACAAAAGTCCATAATGTTCACACTGTGCTGACCCAGCGCAGGGCCTACCGGCGGCGCGGGCGACGCTTTGCCTGCGGGAATCTGTAATTTTATCATACCAATCACTTTTTTAGCCATTTTTCTTTATCCCTCCAAATTATACCTTTACGACTTGTGCGTATTCCAGTTCCACAGGCGTCTCCCTGCCGAACATCGATATGTTTGCTTTGATTTTTCTTTTTTCTATGTTGATCTCTTCAACCGTGCCGACAAACCCTTCAAACGGTCCGGACAGCACCTTAACGCTTTCGCCCACTTTGATGTCAAAGCCGGCCATTTTTTCTTTGATACCGAGTGAGCGCAACTCTTGCTGCGTCAGCGGTACGGGTTTCGATGCCGGACCGACAAAGCCGGTAACACCGCGTGTATTGCGCACGACATACCACGACTCGTCCGTCATAATCATCTTGACCAGTACGTACCCCGGAAACACCTTTTTCATTACGAGCTTCCGCTGGCCGCCTTTGGTTTCTTCCACTTCATACATCGGCACGACGACTTCTTCGATGATCTCCTGCATGCCCCGGCTTTCAACCGCCGCTTCAATGCCGTCTTTCACCTTGTTTTCATATCCGGAATAAGTATGCGCTACATACCATTTGGCTTCATTATCCATGATCGCACACTCCTTATTATCCTATTATCAATGCTGTTAGAGCCCCTAATACTGTATCGATTATCCAGAATACTACCGTCATCATTGCCACAAGCCCTAAAACAACACCCGTATGTTGAAACAACTCTTTTCTGCCAAGCCAGGTTACCTTTTTCAGCTCAGCCCACATACCGGCAAAATATTTGCCGATCCTGATAAAAAAGCCGAGGAAGCGGTTTGGTTTTTTCTTTGCTTTCGTCACAAGATCACCTCTTTTTACCGTGTTTCCTTGTGCGCAGTATGCTTTTTACAGAACTTGCAATACTTGTTTACTTCCAAGCGCTCGGGATCATTCTTCTTATTTTTTCTCGTCGCGTAATTGCGCTGTTTGCATTCTGTGCAAGCCAGAATAATATTTACTCTCATTATTCTACCCCCATTAGTCTATAGATGCCATAAGCAAAATTCGTCGCATTAAAAAAAGGCCTTTTGCCTCTGTAGGTCGAGTATATCAGCCTTTTTCAAAAAAATCAACTATTATTTTAAAAAAACGAAAACTTTTATACCAAGTCTGCAAAAATATCCTGCTCCGTTACAGACCATAGACCTTTTCGCCGTCTATATAGGTAGCTATTACCTTACTGCGGAAGTCCAGCGGATGATAATCAAACACCGCAAAATCGGCATCCTTATCGACATCAATGCTGCCAACACAATCGTCGACGCCCAAAATTTGTGCGGGGTACAACGTAATGCTGCGCAATGCCTCCACTTCATTTAAACCTTCTCTGGCGGCAAGCGCGGCGCACACCGTCAGATATTGAATGGGCACAACCGGATGATCTGTCGTAATCGCAACCTTGATACCTTTTTCATGCAGCTTTGCGACCGTTTCAAAATTTTTAGCCGCAAGTTCATTTTTCGACCGGTTTGTCAATGCCGGACCGTCGATTGCCGGAATACGCTCACGATATAAAATCTCGATAATC
>CALGIV010000005.1 GCA_937914785.1 uncultured Eubacteriaceae bacterium
AATTAACTGGCTTCAGAAGAAATATCAAGAAATGATCCTCTGAAGCTGGTTCTTCATCGGCGGGAATCGAATAGTAGCAGTCGAATCCGCGAAAGTGGTCGATGCGCACGATGTCGTATAGATTCAGTGCGTAAATTAAACGCTTTTTCCACCATTTGTAGTCGGTTTGTTTGTGGTAATCCCAGTTGTAAAGCGGGTTTCCCCACAGTTGTCCTTGTTTGGAAAAGTTGTCGGGCGGACATCCTGCGACGCTGACCGGGCGGCGGTTTTCGTCGAATTCAAACAGCTCCGGATGCGTCCAGACATCAGACGAATCGGCTGAGACGTAAATAGGGATGTCGCCGATGATTTGAACGTCGCGTTCGGCGGCGTATTCGCATAACAGCGCCCATTGTGAAAAGAAGATATATTGCAGGCGCTTGTGAATTTCAACGTCGTCGGTAAGGAGTTGTTGGAGTCTTTCGATTGTGTCTGTACGCCGCAGGCGGATTGCCTGTGGCCAGTCGCACAGAGGGGCGTTGTCCAAGTGTGTTTTGATCGACATAAACAAGGCGTAGTCATCGAGCCAAAAGGCGTTTTCTTTGCAGAACTGCCCATAGCGTTCGTCGGTAATGTGCATACGGGAAGCGGCCTTTTTAAGCAGCGGTGCTTTTACGTTGAACAGCCGGCGGTAATCGACAGGCCCGTCGGGCGTTCGAAGTTGCCTGATATCGCTATCTGTTAAGAAACCGCTGTTTTTCAGCGCATCAACGTCGATAAAATATGGATTGCCCGCATAAGCGGAAAAGCTCTGGTAGGGGCTGTCGCCGTAACCCGTCGGACCGATCGGCAGGATTTGCCAGTATTTTTGCCCTGCCTGGGATAGAAAATCGATGAATTGAAAACTGACTTTGCCTATGTCGCCAATGCCGTATTTGCCGGGCAGACTGAAAATAGGCAGCAAAATGCCGCTTGTTCTCATAAAAGGTTTCCTCTGTTTGATATTGATGTATTATTTTATGTTAGTATACAGAGAAAGGTTTATTTTATACGAATGAAGCAAAAATTTACAATAATTGGAAAAAATGTTCAGATAAATAATACTGGTATTTTAAAAGGGCGATCGTCGCCCTTATTTGAAGGTTTATCTATTGTCAGGATGTTTATTTCTGTTCGAAAGACATACAGTCCGTACATTCGGGCATTGTTGGGTTGGCTTCGTGTGTACCGACTTTAATACTTCTTAATGAGCAGTAGTTATCGTTGCCCGCGTGATTTTTACATTTTGAGACTGTGCAGCTGATAGCCTGGTTGATTCTTGAATTCATTTTTTATCTCACCTCCAAATTTATTATGGCCGTTTTGAAGAATATTATGAAGGCAAAAATTTCTATTAAAATCCAATTTTTCCAACTGTAAATCACTGTAAATAAAAGTCTGCTTAAAATTGATTTGTCAATAAACAGGCTGATATAGCAGGGAGAAACATTTAAAAATAGTTGCGGGATAAAAATGACGTATTTATAACGATGCCTGAGAAATAATAAAGACAGGAGGTGGCGATGCAACGGACGAAAAAGCGCATAAATATCCTGTTTTACGGTTTTTTAATCATTTTTTTAATTTTAGCCGGAATGCTCGTATGGCGACAGGCATTTCCTGACCCGCGGCTTGAAGAGGCGTTTGCAAGTCAGCAGCTTGAGGTCATCAAAACGGTTTATAACCGCGGCGTGTTCGTCGATCGCGATGGGCGGGCGCTGACAGGCGGCCGTATTGAAGAAGAGGGCATCGCTTATGGGGATTGCGTTACATCCGAGTTGTTGGATAAGGTGATCGGCGAAGTGCGAGTCGATGAGGATGTCACGACGGATGAGGCGACGCAGGGCATCAGCGGCCTGCAGGCCGTCTATGACGATATCCTGTCGTACCGGCAGTTTCCTTACTTTATATTCGGTGTTACGGATGCGGCGGGCAACGTGTTAAAAGGCGAGTCGGTGTATGTAAAGAGCATACCGTCTGTTGAAAGGCCGGTCATTACGCTGACGGTCAATGCCAATGTGCAACGCGTGGTTGAAGAAGCGCTGGCAGACTTTTGTGTACGATATCCTTGTGAGAACATCGCTGTCGTATTAAGCGATGTGGAGACGGGCGAGGTTCTCGCGATGCACAGTGTGGGCAGCTATTTGAATACAGCCGTGATATCGTATCAGCCGGGCAGTGTGTTTAAACTGATCCCGTTGGGGTGCGCGCTCGAAAACGGCCTGATCAGCCAGAATACGACGTTTGACTGCAATGGTACGGTGACGCTTGACGGAAAAGAGAAGGTCGTCTGTAAAGATGGCGGACATGGCAGGCAGAGCCTTGAAGAGGCTGTGGCGGACTCGTGCAACTGTGCGTTTTACGAGATTATGCGATTGTGCAATAAATATGATGATGACGGTAATATTACCGGTAATCTCGTGCTTGAGAAAATGCGAAAGCTGGGCATTGGAACGCATACGGAACCTGTTTTGAACGATTTTGTACTCAATTACGACTATGCGTATGACTTTGTCTCGGATAATCTGTTTAACGAGACGGCAACATTTAATGCTGCACTTGGCGAGGGCGATATTCAGTTGATGCCCATTACGGTTAACAGTATCGTCGCTTCGTTCGCAAACGGCGGCAAGGTGATTGAACCTGTGATTGTCGATAATGTGTGGCGTCCGGGCGAACAGGTGGAAGAAATGGCGGATGTTGAAATGCGTACGGCGGAGTTATTCAATCCGCGCGTCTGTGAAATCGTTCTTTCCTGTATGCGTGCCGTCTGTACGGACGGTACGGCTTCGCTGTCGGAAAATGTGCGTCGGGAGGTAGCGGGCAAGACCGGTACGGCGGAGCACGTGGATGGCCGAGAAGATCACGCGTGGTTTGCCGGCGTGTTTCCTTACGACAGTCCGCAATATGCGATGACGGTGATGATCGATGAAGGCGGCAGCAGCGTGAATGCGGTGCAGGTGTTCGATGAGATTTTAGCGCGCATCAAGCCGATGCTTTAGCGGATGGCAAGATAACGGCAAGGCGTGAAAAACGGCAAATAATCAGAATAGCATGATGATCATCTGTGCATAAATATTGTTAAATATATATCAAATAGTTGTTTTGATTGTAAAAAGATCCCGGTTTGTACTGCTGCAAGCCGGGTTTGTTTTGTCTGAGAGTTAAAAATGCTGTATAATTATGATTAAGCGTTAAGTTGCGTTGGGCAAAGCGAACATAGGCTGTTGATGGAATTTAAGAAGGTGTATTTTTATAATAAAGAGAAATAAAATTGATTTAATTCCTGTTACGTTGAATGACAGGAAAAACATATATGAGCGGTGTTTTCATTCGGAAATCATAAAGTCTTATACCGATCGAGGAAAGAACATATGAGCTACTGGGATACAGCAGTCTGTAAAGCAAACGGAATTAATATACACTACACAAGAACCGGGGGAGACAAACCACCTTTAATTTTGTTGCATGGATTAATGGCTCATGGGCTGTGCTGGACAGGGTTGGCACAGGTTCTTGAAAAAGAACATGACGTAATTATGCCGGATGCGAGGGGACATGGCAATTCGAGTGTACCTGACTTTGGCTACCGATATGAAGACCATGCAAACGATGTTGCCGGTTTCATAAAGGCCCTAAAGCTTCCTGCTCCAATCCTGCTCGGACATTCTATGGGTGGGATGACTGCGGCCGTAGTGGCGAGTCGAAGACCAGCTTTGCTTCGGGGTCTGATCTTGGCGGATCCAACGTTCTTGAGTTCAAAAGTTCAGCGTGAAGTTCACGATAGCGATGTCGCTGATCAGCATCGGCGAATGCTTGCTATGTCATTGGATGAGATCGTGGCAGACGCACGGAATCGACACCCTGACCGGTCGGAGGAGACCATTGAGCTGTTCGCTCAGGCACGTCTTCAAACAAGTATGGCAGCCTTTGACGTTCTCACGCCACCGAATCCGGACTATAAGGCGTTGGTGAGCGCAATTGACGTTCCAAGCCTTATTGTATTTGGTGATAGAGGCGTGGTTTCGT
>CALGIV010000006.1 GCA_937914785.1 uncultured Eubacteriaceae bacterium
GCCTGCCCGAGGAAATGCTTTTACAACGGGCAGGCGTTTTTGTCTCCATCAAAAAGAAAGGCGAATTGCGCGGATGCATCGGCACGATCGCGCCGACAACGGAACATATTGCAGCAGAAATTGTACAAAACGCCATCTATGCCTGCAGCAAAGACAACCGCTTTCTGCCCGTCAATGCCGATGAAATGCCGTTGCTCTCCTACAGCGTCGACGTCCTTGCACCGCCGGAAAAAATCAAAGGCTTTGGCAGCCTTGATGTCAACCGTTACGGCATCATTCTCTCAAAAGGTACTCGCCGCGGCCTGCTGCTGCCGATGCTCGACGGCGTCGATACGGTTGAAGAGCAAATCGCCATTACGATGCGTAAAGCCGGGATTGACACGCTTGAAGGCTGTACAATCGAACGCTTTGAAGTGGTGCGGCATTTATGACGGCAACGTGTACGATTTGTCCGCACCGCTGCGTCTTGGATGAAGGCTACTACGGCCGCTGCCACGTAAGGATCAACCGCAATGGGGTCGTTGAATCCGATCGTTACGGTGCTTATGCGGCTCTTGCGCTGGATCCGATTGAAAAAAAGCCGTTCGCCCGCTTTCATCCGGGCAGTAAAATCTTATCCATTGGTGGTTACGGCTGTAATCTTGCCTGCTGTTTCTGTCAAAATCACACGATTTCTCAACGCAGCGTTCCGATCGGAGCTCCCACCATCACGCCGCAAGCGTTAACGAATCAAGCACTCGACCTCATACCACAAGGCAATATCGGCATCGCTTTTACGTACAACGAACCTTTTGTGAGTTTTGAGTTCGTACTGGATACAGCAAGACAGGCTCATACAGCAGGTTTAAAAGTAGCCCTCATAACCAACGGCTATGTCAATTCAGAACCACTTGAGGCAATACTGCCCTATGTCTCGGCGATGAATATTGATTTAAAGGCTTTTAACGATGATTTCTATCAAGAATTCGACGGCGATATCGAGACGGTCAAGCGCACGATCGCGCGATGCATGAAAACCTGTCACGTCGAATTGACGACGCTGATTATCCCGGGAGAAAATGACTCCCTTGAGGAAATGGATCATCTCGCGCAATTTATCGCCGAACTTCAAGACAAAACCCCGCTGCATATTTCGAAATTCTTTCCCCAATACCGCCTTTTGAACCGGCCGCCAACGCCTGTCGAAACAATATATGAACTCGCCGATATCGCTCGACAACATTTAAAATATGTCTATGTCGGAAATATATAAAAGCCGCCCTCCGGCGGCTTTTAATCATATTATGTAATATATTTTCGTCCAGTGCAACCAATCTAAATTTCGACTTTTGCTCCCATCAATTTGATGAACTCACGGCAAATTTCGGCATTGCCGGGCCACGCCGGAGACGTAACGAGGTTTCTGTCAACAACAGCTTCTCCCGCTTCAGCCGGGACATATTCTCCACCCGCAAGCGTAATATCAGGGCTGCACGCGACATAGCACGTCGCTTTATAGCCTTTGAGCACCCCCGCTGCCGTCAGCACCTGTGCGCCGTGGCAAATTGCAGCGACAGGCTTGTTATCCGCAAAGAACTCCTGAACAATTTCAATCACGCGCGCATTTAAGCGGATGTACTCCGGTGAACGTCCGCCGGTGATAAACAGTCCGGCATAGTCTTTCGTATTGACAGCATCAAAATCCGCCGTTAACACAAAGTTGTGACCTCTGAGTTCCACATACGTCTGATCTCCTAAAAAATCGTGTATCGCCGTCGCGATAGTGTCGCCCGCCTTCTTTTCAGGGCAGACAGCATCCACTTGGTAGCCCAGCATGGACAGGGCCTGAAAAGGTACCATTGTTTCATAGTCTTCTGTGAAATCACCGCAAAGCATTAATACTTTCTTCGTCATTTTGAAACCCTCCTTCAACATAAATATTTATTTTAATCGTATTCGATACCGATAATAATAATAATAATAATCAATATTATTTTACAGGCTTCTTTAATATTCATCTCGAGTCAACACCACGATCATCATACCCGCATCTACGCGGATTTGAACAATGTCCTCCGTAGCATAATTGCTGACTCCGTATGGATTTTCTTTGACCATTACGGCATCGTCAAGCGGATAGTCGACGCCGCTGATGAAGATACCGGAAACCTTGTCAGTATAAGGAAGCAGCGATATCGTCCGGCCTTTGACTCCTGTCAGCGTAACAGCATTATCGAGCAGAAATACTTCGTTGTATTCATTGACGATTTTTGCCATTGCGCCGTTATCGAGCGCAAATTTCAACAGGTAGATGTTGGCCAGTGAATGATCGAGACGCGTACCCGTCATCCCGAACAGCACGATCTCGTCGCAGCCGTTTTCAAAAGCATATTGAATCGCCAAATAGGAATCCGTATAATCTTTGCGCTTTTCAAAAGTCAATATTCGGATATTTTTATATTCGTCGTACACCTCGGCCTTAACAGAGTCGAAATCGCCCAGCAGCACGTCCGGCTTTAAGCCGAGCCGCCTGACGGCATTCGCACCGCCGTCGGCACAAATCAACATATCCGGACAATACATTTCGATGTATTTTAAATAAAAGTCATCATCTTCGTAAGTACCGTTGCCAAACACAATTGCTCTCATCGCTTCTTTTCCCTGTCGTGCTGTATAATTTCATCTTTAATTTTCAAATAATTTTCATACCGCTTTGCGGAGATAACCCCTTTTTCAACCGCTTCCTTAACCGCACAGCCGGGCTCGCTGTCGTGCCGGCAGTAAGTGAATTTGCACTCTTCATAAAATGCATCAAATTCTGCAAACGCATAGCGAATATCTTCCAGTGTGATCTCTGTGACGTCAACAGCAGTAAAGCCGGGCGTATCCAATACGTAACTCTCAGGCGCAAGGCTGAGCAGCTCGACGTGCCGCGTCGTATGCCTGCCCCGGCCAATTTTCTCGCTCACTTCGCCTGTCGCAAGTTCAAGCGATGGATCAATCGCATTTAAAATCGTGCTTTTGCCGACACCGGATGGGCCGGCAAGCACCGTTGTATGATGCTGGAACATTTCCATCAGCTTTAACTTATCTTTTTGTGCACTGAAGAAACAGGTTTCATAGGGAGTCTTTTCATAAATGTCTTTCAATGTCTGAATCTGACGATGATCTGCCAGATCGGTTTTATTAAAACATAAAATGATGTTTAAATCTTTATTTTCACAAATTGCGGTCAGCTTATCGAGCACCATCAAATTCGGCTTGGGCGCTTCACAGGCAAAGACGATCATTGCCTGGCTCACATTGGCAACCGGCGGGCGCACGAGAAAGTTTTCTCGCGCTTCAATCTCAACGACCAGGCCGTGCATCGAATCTTCTTCAAGCTTCACGACAACATTATCGCCAACATACGGCGTAATGTTCTTCTTGCGAAACGCACCCTTTACACTGCATACCAACGTTGCACCTTCCTCTGTCAATACGCTGTAGAATCCACCGATACCTTTCGTGATTTTTCCCCGCATAAAACCTCCGTTAAAAGTTTAACACACCTCTGGCCGCCTCTTCTCTGTCGATATATAAAATATAAACGCATTTGCCCACACCTTTAAACTGACTCGAAATAACGTCGGTGGACTTATGGGTCCCTTCGTAGCTGTCCAGTGAAGCACCGGATTCATTGCCCTGTGACTTGATTTCAATGCGCACCGCCACATCGCGCTCGGGGCCGACAACATAATCGCTCAACCGAATCGTCAGCGGCGGGCTTAAGACCAATTCGCCCAGGCTGATGACGACCGAAACGCTCGTACCTTTCGTCACCATCGTCCCGCTCGAAGGCGTCTGCCGCATAATTTGGCCTTTGGAATAGCTCTGTCCGCCGGAGGGAATTTCCTCCGTTACTTCCGAGATATACAATCCGTATTCATTGAGTTTTGCCGCAGCTTCTTCCCGCGTCATGCCCGTAATGTTCGGCACTTCTACAAGCTCCTTGCCTTTGCTGACGTATAGCGTGACTTCTGTCCCCGCAGCAACCTCCTCATCGCTTTGCGGATCCTGACGGAAAACGATATTCTCCGCCCTTTCGCTGTGATATTCCCGAATAGACTCTTTGACAATCAGCCCGGCGTTCTCAAGCTTGCTGCGCGCGTTCACTTCAAACTCGCCCGTCACATCCGGCACGATTACCATCTGCTGCCCTTTGCTGAGGACAACGCTGATTTCCGTATTCTTTTTAACCGTCTCGCCTTCTTCAATGTCCTGACTGATGATTTTGCCCGCTTCAATCGTCGCGTGGTATTCCGCTTCAGGCAGCACTTTTAAAACCAGCTCATCGCGCGCCAGTATACGCTCTGCATTCTCCACCGTCATATTTGTCAAATCCGGCACGGTGATCTTGCTGTCACCCATTGCCAGAATGACGACAACGGCAGCGATGAGCACCACGGCGGCAATGCCGATTGCCAGATACTTTTTATTCAGATTTTTAAAGAAGCTGCCGCGTTCGCGTTTGCCTTCTTCTTTTTCTACTTCTATTTCAACCCCGTCGTATTCATTCGTCAATACGATGCGCTCCTCTTCCGGCTTTGCACTCGGCTGAGGCACTTTCTCATTTCGCTTCTCTTCTTTTTCCAAGCTGACATACGGGTTGTTTTTCGCTTTAATGATCGCGTTCATCAATTCCGTAGCGTTCTGATAGCGTTCTTCCGGATTGCGGCGCGTCAGCCTGTTCGCGATATCTGCCACAGCCTGCGGGATATTTGGCGTGACCTCCTGTACTTTCGGCACATTGCTTTGAATATGCTGGATCGCTACGCTGACAACAGTCTCGCCGACATACGGCAAAATGCCGGTCAGCATCTCGTACATCATAATACCGAGCGAATATAAGTCACTGCGCTCGTCGACGAACCCACCGCGCGCCTGTTCGGGCGATATGTAGTGAACGGAGCCCATCGCATCCCCATCCGTCGTGACCGTTGAACTCGTCACGGCTTTTGCAATGCCGAAGTCGGTGACTTTTGGAATGCCATTTTCCGTCATTAAGATGTTCTGCGGCTTGATATCGCGGTGAATGATGTTATTGCGATGCGCCGTATCCAGCGCACTGGCAATCTGCAACACGATCGCCAGCGTCTCTTTCCATGTCAGGCAGCCGCGTTCTTCGATATATTCTTTCAGCGTAGGCCCTTCGATGATTTCCATCACGATATAATGCAGACCTTCTTCCTCACCAACATCGTAAACATTGACGATATTCGAATGCGTCAGTCTGGCTGCAGCCTGGGCTTCGCGCTTAAACTTCTTTAAAAACTGTTCGTTATTGACATACTCCTCTTTGAGCACTTTGATGGCAACCATACGATCCAATAGCGTATCCTGTGCTTTATAAATTACGGCCATTCCGCCAACGCCGATTTTAGCCAGTATGCGATATCGATTATTAAGTAGTTTGCTGCTGCTCATCTTCATCTCCTATTTCAAAGACTATTACGGTAACATTGTCGTATCCGCCTGCCTTGTTCGCCTGTGTAATCAGATTATCGACCGCCACTTCACAGTTGGACGCCTGCTGTACGATCTGATGAATCTGCTTGTCGTTCAGCATCGTCGTCAGTCCGTCAGAACAAAGCAATACGCGTGTACCCGGTATAATCGTGACTTCCTGAACATCGGCGCTTAAGCGTTCCGTACTGCCAAGTGCTCTGGTCAGCACATTCTTGCGCGGGTGATAGGCCGCCTCCTCAGGCGTGATACGCCCTTCGTCAATAAGGCGCTGCACAAGAGAATGGTCTTTTGTCACCTGTACAATATTTTTGCGGTCGATGGTATACAGTCTGCTGTCGCCGACGTGAAAGACGACCAGTTTTCTGCCCTGAACAATGCAGGCGGAAATCGTCGTGCCCATCCCTTTAAGCTCTTCATTGCGCTCCGAATACGCCATAATATTGGCATTGATCGCACCGACAATCTCGTCCAGTTCGCGTACATAGGCTTCCAGCGGATTGCCATCCAAAGCGATCAGGCGTTTACGCAGCGTATTCAGTGCCGTGCTACTGGCCAGTCCACCGCCCTTATGCCCACCCATACCATCGGCTACGGCACAGATAAATATATCATTT
>CALGIV010000007.1 GCA_937914785.1 uncultured Eubacteriaceae bacterium
GGCACATTAGAAGAATACCGCGGCGCCTCGGTCGATGCCATATTGCCCGACGACGTTTTGCGCATCAATAAAAATGCCTTTCGCGCTTGCACCGGACTTCGCAGCGTCCACATCAATGAAGGCGTACAGGCGATTGAAGCCGGTACGTTTGCCGAACTTGAACAACTTGAACACGTCATTCTTCCCCAAAGCCTGAAAAGCATCGGTGTAGCAGCATTTGAAAGTTGCGCACTTCAACAAATAACCCTTCCCAATGGTATTAAGCATATTGAGCCGGAAACCTTTAGCGATTGTACGCATCTGAGCAAAGTCACTTTACCCAATACGTTAAAGAGTATTGGACAAGGCGCCTTTAAAAACACCGCGCTTAAAGAAATCGCCCTCCCCGACAGCATCGACTATATCGGACCGCAAGTTTTCAGCGGATGCACGCATCTGGCTGAAGTCAGCTTGCCTGAAAACCTGAAACACATCGAAGAAGAATGTTTTTTTCAATGTACATCCCTTACGGAAGTCGCTCTTCCCGACGGGCTTGAAAGCATCGGGCGCTGTGCGTTCCGCGATACCGGGCTGACGCAGATTCATATTCTCGACAGCGTGCATACCCTCGGCGCACATGCTTTCGTGCACACGAATATCGCACAAACTAACCTCGTTTTAAATGATGTAAACGTCAAATGCTTTTACAACTCCCCGCTTGCAAGTCGTTATTTGCGCAGGATGAATGGCTGGTGTGAAGAATGCGGCGGAAAGGTCAGTTTTTTCAATAAAAAATGTCGCTCCTGCGGCCATATCAACCGATAAAGAAAAGGGGCAGCAAGCGAAAACATCATTTCGCTGCAGTGCCACTATACCAAGGAGGATAAGATGATTAGCAGAGAACAGGCAATCCACGATATCGCCATTGCACTGATGCAGGTTCAGGCGCAACGCCTTTCCGGGCGGGATAATAATGAAAAATACGTAGAAAAGTGTATTGCAGCTTATTACGATTATTACGATCTGATTAAAAAACAGCTACCGTACAGGCCGTAACACCAAAACATTTGTTGCATTTCCAACAAATTGTATTCCACAGAAAAACATTCTATATTATTAAACAGTTTAGAATAATAGTTTGTTTTTTTTGAACTTTTTAATTTGTTTTCAATCTTAAAAAACCTGATATTCTATATCGCTGCCCGCTTTTATTTCGACAAAACTCAGTGCATTTCTTTTCATCCTCACTTCATCCTTTGCAATTTAATATATACGGTGCTTAAAACGATCTCATGTTTAATAAATTTATAAATACGACGTTAAAATGCGATTAAAATATGCTTAAACCCGCTTTTTTGACTATAAAATCAGGTATAATAATAACATACTGTTTCGGGAGGTATGCGATGTATAAAGTCCTGATTGTCGAAGACGACCAAACTATTGCGGCTGTAATTGAAAAACAACTTCAAAGCTGGGGATATGTGCCGAAATGTGTTGAGGACTTTACTGATGTATTATCCCTGTTCGCCTCTTTCTCTCCCCAACTCGTCCTGCTCGATCTTTCCCTGCCCTTTCGCAGCGGCTACTTTTGGTGTCAGGAAATTCGCAAACTATCAAACGTACCGATCATCTTTGTCTCTTCGGCCGCCGACAATATGAACATCGTAATGGCAATGAACGCCGGTGCGGATGACTTTATCGCAAAACCTTTCGATATCCACGTACTCATTGCCAAAGTGCAGGCACTGCTTCGGCGCACCTATGAATTCGAACAGGGCGGCGAGCTCATCGAACACCGCGGCGTCATTTTAAATGTCAGCGAAAATGCGCTCTATTACGACGCAGAGAAGCTCGAGCTCACGCGTAATGAGATGCGCATCCTGTATACCCTGCTTACCCATCGCGGCCATACCGTCAGCCGCGAATCGCTGATGCTTAAGCTCTGGGAAAGCGACTGCTACATCGACGACAATACCCTGACCGTCAACGTCACGCGCCTGCGTCAAAAGCTTAAACAAGCCGGCATTACCGACTATATCCAAACACGCAAAGGCGAAGGATACCGGGTGGACTGAGATGCGTAAGAAAACTTTATTTGCTCAATACCTGTACGACCGCGCACGCATCTTTGGTATTTTCCTGATTATGGTAGCCATTTTTGCCTTCGTTATCCACCTTTATGCCTTACCTGTCGCCGCAGTGGGCTATGCCTGCCTGCTCAGCTTTACGGTTGGCCTTGGCGCGTGCACAATCGACTTTATCCGCTACGTCAGGCGCCATCGCGCGCTCTCGGCTCTTCGCACCGGCATAACTTACGGCCTTGCCGGTCTGCCGCCGGCCAAAAGCTATCTTGAAAAAGACTATCAAACGTTACTCGAACTGTTGTATGCCGACAGACAACGGCTGATTCTCGCCTACGATAAAGCCACAGATGATATGGCAGACTACTACACACTTTGGGCTCACCAGATCAAGACGCCAATCGCCGCAATGAAGCTGTTGCTCCAGACAGAACAGGCCGATTTCACCGCCCTTTCTTCCGCCTTATTCGACATCGAACAGTATGTGCAGATGGCACTGAACTACATCCGGCTCGAAAGCGCAAGCACAGACTACGTCTTAAAACAAATCCCGCTCGATCGATCGATCCGTTCAGCAGTGCGCAAATACGCCCGGCAGTTTATCTTAAAAGGCCTTTCTCTTTGCTATGACGGCGTAGATAAAACCGTGCTGACAGATGAAAAATGGCTCACTTTTGTTATAGAACAGGTGCTCTCCAACGCAGTAAAATACACGTTTTCCGGAAAAATATCCATTTATATGGAACAAAGGCAACTCGTCATTGAAGATACGGGCGTCGGCATCGACAAGGCCGACCTGCCGCGCATTTTCGACAAAGGCTACACAGGCTATAACGGCCGTGAAGAAAATGCTTCGACCGGACTCGGCCTTTACTTGTGCAGACGCGTTTTAGGCAACCTGTCACACACCATTTCCATTCAATCTCAGCTCGATCAAGGCACAAAAGTTTTGATCGGCTTTCCCGATGAAACCCTGATCCCCGAATAAAAAAGCCCTCCTTACAAAACTGTAAGCCAGCCTGCCGGAATGTAAGGCAAAGTTATGGCAACAAGATATCCACAACGGTAAAATAGAGGCAGCAAAATAAAGGAGGCCATTATTTTATGCCGATTTTAGAAGTTCAAAATTTAAAAAAGGTCTACACGACGCGCTTCGGCGACAACAAAGTGCAGGCTTTAAAAAATATTTCCTTTTCTGTTGAAGAAGGGGAATACGTCGCCATTATGGGCGAATCCGGCAGTGGTAAGACGACATTGTTAAACATTATCGCCACACTGGATAAACCGACCAGCGGCGCTGTGCTGCTTTCCTCGCGCAACGTTACTTCGATATCCGAAAAAGACCTCGCCGCTTTCCGGCGCGACAACCTTGGCTTTGTCTTTCAAGACTTTAACCTGCTGGATACCTTCTCCGTCAAAGACAATATCCTGCTGCCGCTCGTACTTGCCGGCATGCCTTACAAACAAATGGAAATTATGCTCAAGCCGATCACCGAGCACTTGGGCATTACAGACCTGCTCGACAAATATCCCTACGAAATCTCCGGCGGCCAAAAGCAGCGCACCGCCGTAGCCCGCGCGCTTATTACGAACCCAAAGCTTATTTTAGCCGATGAGCCGACCGGAGCGCTCGACTCGCGAACGACCGAGAACCTGTTGCGTCTTTTCGGCCAGATCAACCGCCTCGGGCAGACCATTCTGATGGTTACACACAGCGTAAAGGCGGCCAGCCACGCCTCACGCGTACTGTTTTTGCGCGACGGTGAAATTTTCCACCAGCTCTATCGCGGAGACAAGAACGAAAGCGCGATGCACAAGACGATTTCCGACACACTGGTGCTTATCAGTTCAGGC
>CALGIV010000008.1 GCA_937914785.1 uncultured Eubacteriaceae bacterium
ACCGACATTTAAGCACATCTGCAGACTGCCCGCTTTCGTATCCATCACATAGATAAACCACGCGCGCTGCCCGCTTTGTTCCGCCTTGAGCGCAGCGGCGAACATCGCGAGATTATCACGATCCGCCGGATCGATATAAGCCAGCAGAATTTCACAATCTCCACCGCAGATAAAGTCGCCGACCGCGGCTTCTTCAGCATTTAAATCGTAGTAGCGCAAAACGGGCTTCCTGTCGATGAGCACTTGCTCACGCGCCGTTTTAATCACGTGGGCTTCCATTCCGCCGCCGCCAACCGTCTCGCAAATGCCGCTGGACGTAATCAACATTTTCGTTCCCGCACGCCGCGGCGTCGAACCGTCCTGCGCAACGATGGTCGCGTACACAAACGGCTCTTTCTTTTCGAGGAGTGCAACTGCACGTTCAAACAACTTCATCTTGCTCCCACCTTCCGAAATGATCTTTATAATACAATATAATGCAAAAACAGGCCGAACGCAAGCGCTTCGGCCTTTCTCTTTTCAATCACCATTACCTGATTGCATTTTGAGTAATAGTCTCATACAATTCATCGGTCAGTTCCGCATGGTAAAACAGTTTATAAAACCGGATCGTCTCTTCCTTCAAATCAAAGTCAAATTCATCCGGATAAAACGTCTCGCAAAGCCAGATCAAGCCCATATAACGGTTGATCGACGGTGGAAACCCCATCCAGCTGTACGGATTTGACGGCGCTTCGTAATAGTTGCCGTTTTGAATGGCTTTCAGCTCCATCCAGACCGGGTCACTGCCTGCCTTGGCATAAGCACTGTTCGGAGAAAAGATAATATACGCCGGATCCCACAACAGGATTTGTTCCATCGATGTCTCATCACCCGTCCCCTTCGACGAAGCATTGTCCAAATCTGCGGCGTTGACGGCCATGAGATTGATCAATTGCGAGTGGTAAGAGCCGCGCGCAATGACATTTAATCCATTCTCACCCGTCAGATACAGCATCGTCACTTTATTTTCTTCGCCAATTTCAGCCATCTTCGTCTCTATCGTCGTATAAAGTTCATTGCAGTAGTCCACCAGTACCTTTGCTTCTTCCTCTCTGCCGAGCAGCTCGCCAAGCATCGTATACGTCTGTCCCATCGAATCGATATTGGCTTCGATGTAGACAGCCGGGATCCCTGTCTGCTCGCTGATGGCGTCCATATCGTCCGCAATAGACTCCTTATATTCCCCGACATCGACGATAATCTGCGGATCCGCAGATTATCGTCGATGTCGGGGA
>CALGIV010000009.1 GCA_937914785.1 uncultured Eubacteriaceae bacterium
GGCAATAGTCGCGAAACAGGCCCAGATACCGGCTTAAGAAGTTCGTACCATAATAGTAAGCGAACTTATTGAAGCGGATCATATAGTGCATGCCGACGAGCACGACGTCGAATATGTCGAGATAGGCTTCTACATCGATCGTGCCATCGTAGTTGATGATATTGGCTTCAATCCCGAAGAGGATGGTAATAGCAGGATATTTTTCCCGCAATTGTAAAATTTCGTTTTTTAGCTGCAGGAGGCGGTCTTTTTTTACGCCGTAGAGCAAATGTCCGCTGCCGTGTTCTGAAATACAGATTGTATCGAGGCCTTTTGCAAGGGCTTCAAGAACGTTTTCTTCGACGGTGCCTTTGCCGTGGCTGTATATCGTATGAGTGTGATAATCTGCTGTCATTTTCATAACTACATTATACGCTATTCTGCAATTAAGGTAAAGAAAGCATTGTTGTGAATGTAAAAAAAACAGTATATAATATTAAAAATCAACCGGAAAGAAGAGCAGTGAGATGAAAAGATACAGAGCAGTCGTTTTATTGATAGCAATTTTGCCGTTGTTATTATGTGCCTGTGGGTCGCCAAAAGATTTGACGCAATATGGACTGGACAGGCAGGAAGAAGGATTTTACTATAAGTATTCACTCGATTACGGCTCTGCGCTTTACGCTAATAACGATCGTAAAGCAGTATTATCGGATATCGAACAGCAGAGCATTGGCGGTTTTTTTACGGAGCTGAAAACAATTTTTGAAACGCCTTATCTGGCGATGATCTATTATTCGCAGACGGAAGTGCGCGCGTCGGTGTTTATGCCGGACAAGAACCAGTATCTGGCTTATTATTACAGTGCAGACGATATGCTCGAGGTAGTGTTTGCTTACGACTACGATAAAGACCGTCTTTTGGAGAGTTTGGTTTTGCAGGGGGGGGCGATTGATGAGGCGACGTTTTTAAGACAGGCCAGGCTATATGTAAAAGAAGATATGGAAAACTTCAGGCTCGTTTATCAGGCAGAGATTGAAGATTGGTTCTAAAAAGGTGGAAATTGTTGTATTTGCAAAAAATACGGTGAAAGTATTTTACATTTGTCTTAAAAAATAATATAATATGTTTAAATGATGTGCTGACGAATATGGAGGAATTTATGATCAAATTTGTGCATACGGCGGACTTGCATCTGGGCAGTGTTTTTGAAAAAGCGTCGTTTGGCAATGCCGCAGCTAAAATAAGACGAGATGAGATGTTTAAAACTTTCGAGCATATTGTCGAGCTGGCAATATCGCTTAAGAAAGATTTTATTTTAATATGCGGAGATCTGTTTGAAGAAAAGTATTGCACGACATTTGATATTCATCGCGTTTTCGATGTTTTAAAACAGGTGAAGAATATTCAGGTGATCATCGCTGCGGGCAATCACGATTTGCTTTCCAATACGTATCGGCAATATATCGGCAAGTATCCCAATGTTCATATTTTCTCCTCCGATAAAATTGAAAAGAAAGAGTTTGCGGAACACAATACGGTAGTCTATGGGCTTAGCTGGGATAAATCGGCATATTTTTCCGAGCCGGATTTCTCCAACGTTGAATTGGATCAAAGCAAGATTAATATCCTGATGCTGCATGCGGATACCGTGACGAATTCGACGTATATGCCGATTAATATCAACAAGATTTCAGCGCTGGGATTCGATTATATTGCACTGGGGCATATTCATCAGGCACAGCAGGTAGCGCCGCGCGCTTATTATCCGGGATGTCCGGAAGCGCTTGATTTTAAAGAACTGGGCGCACACGGCATCTATTGCATTTCGTTGGATAAGACGGCCTTTTCGACGGAATTTGTCAAGACGGCAAACCGGGAATTTGTCGTCCATCACGTGGAGCTTACGCCGGATATGGGCTATATCGACATTATCCGCGAGATTACCGCCGATATCAGCCACGACAGTATGACAAAAGATATGCATCGTTTTGAGATTACGGGGATGCTGGATGCGTCGATCAATATGGTGGAAATTATGGATCAGGTGCGGCAGACGTTCTTTTATTTGGAATATAAAGACAATACCGTGCCTGACTTTGATATACAGAAGCTCAAGGAAGAGAACCGGGATAATATTATCGGCCGGTTTATTACGAAAATGGAAGCATTTGATTTGCAGGATGAGACGAACAAAAAAGCATTATTTAAAGGAATCAGCGTGTTGCTGGACGATAGGAGTTCATGATGGTATACCGCAAGTTAAACTTGATATCGTTTGGAAAGTTTAAGAAGAAACAATTAACGCTTAATGAAGGGATTAACTTGATCATTGGAGATAATGAATCCGGCAAGTCGACGATTCAGCGTTTTGTGGAAGGCATTTTTTACGGTTTCTTTTCCTACGGTAAAAAACGGCGTGGCTTTGAAGAGTTTCAGCAACGATACAAGCCTTGGATGAGTGAAGAGTATATCGGCTCGTTGATGTATGAGCATGAAAGCAAGGCTTATCTGGTCGAGCGTAACTTTTCGGAACGGCAGGGTTATGTGAAAGTATTTAAACATAATACGGGTGAAGATATCACGAATGCATTTGATTTTAACGATGTGGCGAAGGTGCCGGAGCCGAGCAAACACTTGGGTGTCAGCAAGATTATGTTTCGCAACGCCGTAAATATCGGCCAATTGGATACGCCGGATGAGACTATGCTGGCTGAAGAAGTCGGTACGTTGATGGCGAATATGGACAGCGGATTTGCGGATATTTCGACGACGAAAGCGGTTAAAACGCTGCGCGACGCTGCAGAAAAGATTGCGGGCAAGAAAGGTGAAGTGCGGCAGGTTGGACAGATCAATTCGGATTTGGAAAGGCTTGTGGCAGAGAAGGAACACACCGAAGAATTGTTGCGCAACGACAAACAGCGGCAAGGGCGCATGATTGAGTTGAACGATAAATTAAACCGCCTGAAACATGCGGAGCTCTTTGAGCGTATTCGTCAGCTGCAAAAATATGAAAAAATTGAAGAAGAGATCGACGCCTGCAGGCAGGAAGCGGAACAAATCAAAGCCGGACAGCAGAGTGCTGTCAATGAAGAGGTATTCGAGCAGGTTTTGAATTTAGACGCGCAGGCGCGCAGCGCTGTAGAGAACGCCAAAAACCGTAAGAATGCGCTGGATGCGTTGAATGAAGAGATGGAAGCCTTGAAGCAACAAGAAAGCGCTGAGGCGCTCGAATATCCCATCGAAGAAATCCGTCAGGATTATAATCTGTTCAATCAGCTTCGCGGCGGTGGATACACAAAGTCGATCACGCTTTTTGACTTGACGCCGTTTATTCTGCTGTTGTTGTCGATCGGTTTTGGCGTATTTTCGCTGGTAAATAAAATGTTCCCGATGACGATCATTTGTGGGGTTTTAGCATTGGGTTCCATCGTATGGATCATTTTGAAGCTGTTAAATCGGCGCAAGTTGAGTACGCAGGATATCTGTATGAAATATGGCTTTGCCGACGAGGCTGAATTTGATGTTTACTATAAGACGTCTGTGGCGGAGTACGAACGAGTAGAGCAAAATAATGCATTGCTTGAAGCGAAGATGCAGGAATATGTGCGCATCAGAGATGAGATTACGGAGTTAAAACGCCAATATGACGAATTGAATGAGCAATTGCAACAATTGCTTCAGCAAAGCGGTATGCGTGAAGCTGGGGAGTACCGCGAGGCGTTAAAGCAGAACAAACGGTATAATGAACTGATAACAAAGATTGAATACAGTCAGAAGCTTAAAGATGAGATGCTTTCAGAAGCGGAGTATACTGCGCTTAAAGGGCGCCTTGGAGATGTAAGCCGGTTTAACCTTGCGCAAAATGACTATGACGAACATATGCGTGCTCAGAACAAAGAAGAAATTTTGTCAGAGCTTTCACGCTTGAAGGGCAAGCAGGATGAGGCGCTGAAGAATGCGTCTTCGATGACAGAAATTGAAGCGCGCATCAAAGAACTCACGTTAAGACGCGATGCACTGTTGTTGGATTATGCGGCGCTGAACCTGGCGGCCGATACGATGGAAGAGGCTGCGCGGGAAATGCACGAAAAGAATTCGCCGATGTTAAACGAAAAGATATCGGCGACGATGTATTACATCACGTCGAAATATAACGATATTCGACTGACCGATAATATGAAGATTTCTGTGTATACGCCGGATGAAGGGCTTTTGGTTCCGCTGGAAAGCTTAAGTGTCGGCACGATCGAGCAAATATACTTTTCTTTGCGGCTTGCATTGGCGGATATGTTTGCGCCGGGTCTGCCGTTGATGTTCGACGACAGTTTTATCACCTATGACGAAAGTCGGCTTGAAAATATTATTCGCATTTTATATAATGTATCTTCCGACAGGCAAGTTATTTTGTTTTCCTGCACTCAGCGGGAAAAAGAGATTCTGGATGAGATGGATATTGATTATAACCTGATTAATCTGTAAGTTTAGGGGATCGAGGTATGAAAAAAAGGGTCGCAGTCGGCGTGAGCGGAGGCGTGGATTCGTCTGTTGCGGCGTTGAGACTGAAGCAGGAGGGCTATGATGTCGTCGGCATTTTTATGAAAAACTGGGAAGACGACGACGGCTGTACCGCTGAAAATGATTATGCCGATGTTGCATCTGTATGCAACAAGATCGGCATTCCTTATTATACGGTGAATTTTTCCGAAGAATATTATGAGCGCGTTTTTGAGATTTTCCTGACGCAATATCAAAAAGGACGTACACCGAACCCGGATGTACTCTGTAACAGCGAAATCAAGTTTAAAGCTTTTTTAGACTATGCTTTAACTGTCGTTAAAGCAGACTTTATCGCAACAGGTCATTACGCGCGCAAGGCGGAGTATAACGGTAAGGCAGCTTTGTTGCGTGGCTTGGACGAAAGTAAGGATCAGACGTATTTTTTATGCGGGTTGAATCAGTATCAGCTCAGTAAGGCGTTGTTTCCGATCGGAGAGATGAAGAAGAGTGCGGTACGGCAGATCGCTTCAGAGTATGCCCTGCGCACGGCAGACAAGAAAGACAGTACGGGTATTTGTTTTATCGGAGAGAAAAAGTTTCGCGATTTTCTGGCCAATTACCTGCCGAATCAGCCGGGCCTGATCCGCAGTGTGGATGGGCAGGTCGTTGGCGAGCATTTGGGGTTGATGTATTATACGTTGGGTCAGCGGCGCGGGTTGGGTATCGGCGGTACGGGCAACGGCGGCCGGTGGTATGTAGCGGCAAAGGATTTGGATCAAAACGAGTTAATCGTCGTGCAGGATGCGGTGCATCCATTGTTGTTTTCGCAGGCGTTTTACGCGACTAATGTGAACTTTATCAGTGGCAGCCCGCCTGCTAAGGCGTTTGAATGTACATTAAAATATCGCCATTTACAGCCTGACAGAAAGGCAAAAGTAGCTGTGCAGGACGACGGCAATCTGTATGTAGAATTTTTTGAGCCGCAAAGGGCAGTATGTCCCGGGCAATATGCAGTTTTTTACGATGGTGCAGTGTGCCTGGGTGGGGCGGAGATAGACAAGACGGTCGGCGTGTGATATAATAAACCAACTCTGACGGAACAGGAGAAAGAGGACAAATGAAGAAAAAAATATTTAATATAATAACAATTCTCATTATTGTTTTAATGCTTACAGGCTGTGGTGGTTCAGAGAAGGCCAGTACGTCTTATTCGGATTTGATCGGCCCCTGGCAGTTGGATTCAAGGTATGTGGATACAGCTCCTCAGAGTGCACCGTTGATTATTCTGGACTTTAAGAAGGGGCAGGAAGTCGATATATATGCGTATTTGGATTCCAAGGGTGAGACATGGTATAATACGAAAGATGAAATCCCCAGTATGAGCGAATATACTTATATAGAGACTTCCGCTGTAACAGTCGGAGGCGGCAAATTGTCGTATGAATACAAAGGCGAGACGATCAGCGCAGAATATAAGCTTAATGTGAATTCGTACATCTTGCATTTTTATATCGAAAATGAAGATGGCAAGATCATTCATGAACTGTATAAAACAGCGGATAAATCGTTGCGACCATAGTTTAGGCTAAGACCGTATTTTGCAGGCAAAATACGGTCTTTTATTTTATAAAGAGTTTTATGAAATGAAATCCTGATGAATTGAAACAGAAATAGGCATCATATTAATAGTAAATGAAAGGATGGGGTTATGAAAGTTTTACGAAAAAACAGTACGGCATCAAAAGTCAGGCGCATTGTTCTGACAATTGTAATCATTTTTTTGATGTTCTGGTTTATGTTGCCGGCAATCAATCCACGCAACAGCGGTTTTTGGACTTTTCTGATATTATGCGTCGTCGTGTGCATCGTCATCAACGCATTTTCAACGCTTCGTGAAGGTTTGGCACAGGGTTTTGCCGGTTCAAGGAGCCGCGGGCAATGGCGGCAGGTAAATAAGCTGACACGCTTTTTAGTCGGCTTGGTACTATTTGTCTTTGCGCTGATGATTGTCGCTTCCATAATCGGTGCACCGATCTTTAACGCCGGACGGTATCAGCGGCTGATTACGATTGAGGAAGGCAATTTTACAGAAGACGTTGCAGAGCTTTCGATGTCAAACATTCCGGTTGTAGACCGTGACACGGCCGTTCAACTGGGGAAACGAAAACTGGGTGAAATTTCAGATTTGGTGAGCCAGTTTGAGATTCAAAGTAATTATACGCAGATAAACTACCATAATTCGCCGTATCGCGTCACGCCGCTGGCATATGGAGATATTATCAAATGGATCAATAATCAGCGGGAAGGCCTGCCTGCTTATATTATGGTCAATATGGTCACGCAGGAAGCTACCCTGGTGCGCCTTGAAGAAGGGATGAAGTATTCTCCGAGTGAATATTTTATGCGGAATATTAATCGGCATCTGCGCTTTAAATATCCAACGAAGATATTTGACACGATTTCGTTTGAAATCGATGAAGAAGGCACGCCTTATTGGGTAGCCCCTACGATCAAATATCGGATCGGCATTTGGAGCGGAAAAGATATCGGCGGGGCGATCTTGTGTAATGCGATTACGGGAGAAAGCCAGTATTACAGTATGGATGAGCTGCCCGCCTGGGTGGACCAGGTAGTTATATCGGAGTTGATTATCGGTCAGTTAAATTACAGCGGTAAGTATATCTCTGGGTTCTTTAATTCTATTTTCGGGCAAAAGGGTGTATTGCAGACGACGGAAGGTTATAATTATATCGCTGTCGGCGACGATGTCTATCTTTATACGGGGATGACGTCGGTGACGAGCGATGAATCAAATGTTGGTTTTGTACTCGTGAATATGCGGACGAAGGAGACGAAATTCTATTCGATCCCGGGAGCTGAAGAATATTCTGCGATGGAGTCGGCACAGGGGCAGGTGCAGCATCTGCGCTACAGTGCGACGTTTCCGATTCTGTTAAATGTTTCGGATCGTCCGACCTATTTTATGTCGTTAAAAGATAGTGCAGGCTTGGTAAAAATGTACGCTTTTGTCGATGTGCAGCAGTATCAGGTCGTTGGAACCGGTCCGACGGTCAACGAAGCGCGGGCAGATTATATTTCAAAGCTGAAGAACGAAGATATTAATATCGGCAGTTCGGGCGGCGAGGAAATCACGGGCAAGGTTGGCACAATTTCGTCTGCCGTTATAGACGGTAATACGCGGTTCTATTTTATGCTTGACGGAGACACGCACGTCTATACGGCCGATATCTCGGTCAGTGAGCGGTTACCATTCCTAAGAGAAGGGGATAATGTGACGTTCTCGTTCATTGAAATCAATGACAACTTGCGTGAAGTGTCTGAAATGAATTGATTGGAGTATCGTTGAAAGAATAGAAGGCTGTTGCTTACGATGAATTATCGTGGGTAACAGCTTTTTTTTATGCTTTTTCATAGCCGGTCTTTTTAGGGCATTCCTTTGAGGTCGTTTCTAAGCTGAAATGTTATTGATTGAATGGTCTGTCTCTTGATAGCGACTTGGTTTTGAATTCAAGACTTTGGAGTTAAAGTTATAATTGTACTATTATCA
>CALGIV010000010.1 GCA_937914785.1 uncultured Eubacteriaceae bacterium
CTGATCGATGTAGTCCATAACTGTTCTGCGGCCTTTTTCGTCGCTGGTGGAAGTGACACAACCTTTAGGTTTATTTATCATTATATAATATAATTTATTTACAGGGCAATAATATTTGCCGTCGACAGTAACTTTGTCGCCGGGGGCAACGTCGTAGGACAAATCGGTGAGGACTTTGCCGTTGACTTTGACACGTCCTGTGCGGATATAGTCTTCGCTTTTGCGCCGGCTGGCCAGCGCGCTTAAGGCAAGGTATTTATTGATTCTCATATGTTCTCCTTAAAAAGAGAAAGGATTTTATCTAAAAATGTCTGTTTATATTCTATATCCTTATCGAGGGTAATATCAAGTGTAAATTGCAATTCGGAGCCAATAAAAAGCTCAATCTGGCCGATTTTTTCTCCGGCGGACATTGGGGCGTGCAGGATGGGCTCGGTTGTGATTTCAATGCGCACGTCATCTATTTCATCTTCAAGCAGCGGATAGGTAAGATCCTGTGGGGCGTAAAGGCGTTTGGTGCCGCCTGTGTCGATCGGGATGCTCTTAAGGTATTCGCCGCGGGTGAGGAAGGTGACTTGTGTGTAATCGGCATAAGCCTGATCGAGCAGTTCGATTGCATCTGTAAAAGTATCTGCGGTATTAAGAGTGACGACGGCGAGGGAAAATCCATCGCGTTCCGCGCTGCCGCAGAAGCATTTGCCGGCAGACTTGGTATAGCCGGTTTTAATGCCTGTGGCACCTTCATAGAGGCTCAGCAGGCGGTTCTTGTTCGTGATCGTGCGGTCGATGCCGGCTGCGTTTAATGCCGGAATCGTAATGTTGCGCGTAGAGACGATGGCAGCAAAGGTTTCATTGCGCATAGCGTAAGCACAGATTTTGGCGAGATCTTCTGCGGTCGTGTAGTGGTTGGCATCGCTCAGTCCGCTGGGGTTGACGAAGTTGGTGTTCAGCGCACCGATCTCGCGGGCTTTTGCATTCATTTTGGCTGAAAAGGAAGCGATATCGCCGCTGATGTAGTAGGCGATGGCATTTGCCGCATCATTGCCGGATTGCAGCATCAGGCCGTAGAGCAAGTCGCCCAAGCGGATTTCTTCACCGTGTTTTAGATAGATGGAGCTGCCTTCTGTGCCGACGGCGCGATCGTCGACTAAGACGATTTCGTCTAAATCGCTTGTCTCGATGGCGACGATGCAAGTCATAATCTTGGTTGTGCTGGCCATTTCGAGCGGTGTGGTGGCGTTGTTGGCGTGCAGCAGGCGGCCGGATTGGATGTCGATGACGGCGTATGCCTGTGCAGACAGAGCGTTGACCGGAATTGAAATGAGCATCAGAATGAACAGTAAAACCATACATAGAGCCGTTTTTTTCTTCAAAATTTTCATCTTCTCACCACCGATTGAAATGCTCTTATATGTTATGAGGAAAAGCTTTTTCTTATGCGAAAAGGAGTAGAAGAAGCAAGTATGCATAAGATTGGAAGCGGCTGTTTAAAAATTGGTGGCGAGGTGTGCAGAGGTGGGAGTTGAGCGGTTTTGTAAAATAATTACTAAGTAATGGGAAAAGTGCATATTCGTTTTGAAAAAAAATTTGTTAAAAAACAATATTTATAAACTAAAAAACAATATTTTGATATAACCGGGTAAGTGAGTGAAGTTTTTATTGAGGGGCAGCTTTTAAGCGTTGAAATAATGAAATTAGATTGAAATAAAATATTTAAAAAAAAATGGAAAAAAATAACAAAAAGTTTTTGCGCCACGTTTCGTGTAAACGTTTTGAATATGTTGAAAATTATGATATTGTTACGAAGATAGTACATTTTCTATTGTTTTGATTTTTTAAAAATTATATTACAAAAGTGAATTGAAGGAGAGACGCAAGAGATGAAAAAACCGGAGTTTGTGTTTGGAGAGCGCCTGCGCCATTTGCGCAAGTCTAAATCATTGACCCAACGGGAGTTGGCAAATATTTTTCATGTCAGCACGAGCTCGATTGGTATGTATGAACAAAACAGGCGGTTCCCGTCGTTTGAAGTATTGGTCCATTACAGAGAGTTTTTCGGCGTAACGCTGGATTATATTCTGTTGGGTAAGGAATAGCAAAAAGACAGGTTGTTGCAAGATATCTGAGACAGGGATTAATGCACGGAATTGACGATTGGAAAAGCAAAAAAGCAAAGCGCTCATATGAGCGCTTTACGAAGGGAAAAAAGCATCGATTATGCTGTCGCTGTTTTTATTATAGTAATATTATAATAGCCGTGGTAAAGGAAGTCAACAAGTTTTGAGCATATTCTTGAAATAATTGCTTGTTTTTTGTCGGGAATGAATGAAAAATGATCAAAAATGTGTTTTGAAAAAATAGTTGTCGGTATGAAAGATGTTTGATATAATGGCTATAAGTAATAAGGACGCAGGAAAGGCAGGGGATGCTGGATGAAAAAGAGAGTATTGTTGGCTTGGCGAGTGATGTTGGTAGCGTTGATGGGTTGTTTTGTCTGGCCTCGGGTAGTTGAGGCAGGTGTCGGTGAGTTGAGTGGGTATGTGCATTTGGCGGCGAGCAGTACGGAGGGCGGCGGACTTCTTCAGCGTTTGTTGTTTGCCGTATTGATTGCGTTGGTTGTGTTGGTGGTGCTGCGTTACAGTAAGGGTGGACGGAAGTAAACAAAGAAATTGTTAAAAAAAAGTCAAACTTTTTTTGCGCTTTGTCCGTTTTGTCCGCACTTCGTGTGGTATAATGGTATTGTGGAAGTTTGAGAGCTGAGAAGCTCTTTTTTCTTTGGGTAAAATAATAGACTGGCGGAAGAACTGGTGAAAGCCGGTTCTTTTTGATTGGATTGATAAAGCAAAAAAATTTATGAGAAAATGACGGAAATACCATTCATTAATGATGTGATGGCCTGACAGGCAGCGTAAATGGTTAAAACCGGGCAGATTGTTTGAAAGTTTGTAAAGGATCGCGTGGCAATAGAGCGAGGCGGCGACTGCGTTTCTTTATGCGCAAACAATCTGACGGAAATATAGATAGATTCTTTAAGGAGAGGAGAATTCAAAGTGGCATTGACAGAGGTTTTAAAAGAGGGAAGTGAGATGAGGGGTGTGAAAAAAAGGGGTAAAAGGCCGGTAAAGCCTGTACAGCGGACGTTTGGTGATTGTTTGCAGTACGTGCTTTCTTTGGGCAGCGTGGATGTGCAAAAGCAGGAGATGATGACGGAAGTGGGCGTAAAGAAGCAGGATATGTCGAACAAGATGGTGCTCGCGGTAATGTTGTTTTTGCAGGCGGCAGAGGGCAATGTGCAGGCGCTGAAAGAAGTGCGGCAGATATTGGGCGGTGAAGCGGATGCAGATAAACAGGGTGATATTGTAAAAACGCTGGAAGAGAAAATCGCCGGTGTGGATGAGATGATTGCGCAGTTTGCTGCGATGTCCGGCGGTGTTTAAAAAGGTGCTGCTCTGTGGAGGTTGGGAAGGATTTTTTAGAGAAACAGGATGAAGAGTCGGTAGAACTGATGATGACGACGAATGCGGCGTTTTATCCGCTGTATGCAGATAAGAGCCGGTATTTGGTTTTGCGTGGCGGTGCGGGCAGCGGCAAGTCGATTTTTGCCGGCCGGAAGGTGCTTGAGCGTATCAATGAGGACAGGCGGCATCGGTTTTTGGTGGTGCGTAAGGTGGGCAGAAGCTTGCGCGAGAG
>CALGIV010000011.1 GCA_937914785.1 uncultured Eubacteriaceae bacterium
AAGCTCTTTCATTTGTCTTAAATATTCATTGACAAGGTTGAAGGAGCCTAATGTCTGTTCATAATAGGTAACGCTTTCACTGGCAAACTCTGTCTGTGCGTTTATTTTATACGGCGGGTGCGATCCGTTCAACAGGTAGAATTTAAAAGAATGTTCTGCTTCGCCGATTGTAATACCTTCACTCTTCAATGAATTATAAAATTCTACATCGTCGTTGATGGAAGCCGGCTTTTCAAATGTATATTCCAATCCGCTGCCTGTTAACTTTGCAGTAAAATTATCGAAAAAGAAAGGCTTGAGGCAAATGGGTACGTGACGGTATAGCGTCAAATGTGCCATTCTGCTGATCATCGTTTTTTTAGAAGCCAGCTGCGGTGTGCTTAGTGCCATATTATCAATAGTTTCTAACTGAGCATCTGAGTAAAGCAGACCTATGCCGGTCTCTTTAATGTGTGTTTTAAATCCCAGCGCTTTTAATTCCGGCAGCATCATATCGTTGTCCATACTCTCTTGTGCATAAGTTAAAAACGGTTGCTCGTTTAAGTAGTATTCTCCGGACAAAATATAAGGATAGAAGCCTCCGGTTCTGCGGTAAGAGCCGGACATGTTGTGATAAAATGTAAAGCCGTCCAATTCGCTCAAATATTCCGGGTTTTGGCTGAGGACTTCATCGACAAATTGTGTCTCAAGCATGTCGAGCATAATGATGACGACGTTGTTGTTTTCGGAGAGCTCAAAACGGTCTTCGGTTGTCAGGTAGTATTTCTCTTTTGTTTTCGGCATCGTAATCAAAGAGACCGCTGTCGTGACCAACAAAATACAAAGCAGGCCGAATGAGACGTATTTTAAGATGGCATAAAATTTTGTTTTTAAAGGTTTGATTGCAAAGGCCAGTAATACGGGGATGATGATCAGGGCAATCCACACAAAAATATTGATCAACGCATCCGGCCAGTAAGATTGCCACTTTATGATGGTGCCATCGAGCAGATCGCTTCCCAGGCTGAAGAAATTGCCTTGCAGATAGGCGGCAAAACCGAACCCAAAAGCGATTGCCAGCAATGCTTTATAGAGATTTGATGAGAGTTGCCTGATCAGCAGAAAGAACAAAGTCTCGGCGGCAAATACGATGACAAACATGAGAGCAAAGGTTGGCCAGAGATCTGAAAAGCTGAACCAAAGCTCGTGGTAGTTGGAAAAATAAACGTCGAAAGGGCCGAAGCAAAACAAAGCGAAGCTCGTAAAGAGACTGACGGCTATGGCTGGTAAAATCGGTGGTTTTGAAGTTTTCTTTGTTGTTTCTATGGAGTTTGATGCGGTATTGCTCATCTTTATATCCTCTATGTTTATAAATTTGTTATTATTATAACATCGACGTATCTTGTATGCCAGTATAAATTGCATATTGAGAATTGAAGTGGTGATATAAAGATTACGGCAGGAGTTGAAGACGCATATTGCCGAGGTGGAAAGAAAAGAACGCGAGGCGGAAGAGCGGGCGCAAGTGCGTAAAGCAGAAAGTCTTTTAAATCTGAAAATGAGTATGGCGAATGGGTACGCGGTGGCAAAGTTGTATAAGGAAAAAAAGTAAACGGAGAAATAGACGAAGGAATTACTTCTTATAAGGCAGCAAGGAAAGAATATCTTGATTTTATTAATGAGTAGCATTCGGAAAATATTACAGTGTGAGGG
>CALGIV010000012.1 GCA_937914785.1 uncultured Eubacteriaceae bacterium
GATCACCTTACCCATCTCGCCGCCCAGCGCATCGATTTCGCGCACCAGATGGCCTTTTCCCGTCCCGCCGATCGACGGGTTGCACGGCAACATCGCCACCGCATCCAAATTGATCGTCAGCACGAGTGTTTTCTTGCCCAACCGCGCGGCGGCCAACGCCGCTTCGCAACCCGCGTGCCCGGCGCCGATTACAATGATATCGTATTCTCCTGCAATATGATGCATCGATTATTTCCCCAAACAAAAATTTGAAAAGATGGCATCGACGATGTCTTCATCGACCGCTTCGCCAACCATCTCGCTCAGCGCACGCCAGCAATCGCGGATATCAATTTCAATTAAGTCGACCTCCCGGCCCCCTTCAAGACTGGCCCGCGCGCTTGCCATCGACGCCAACGCTTTTTCCAACAGCGTCCTGTGACGCAGATTCGCTGCGATTTTATCCCCGATTACCTCGTCATTAATACCAGCTATTACGGCAATTTTATCGATCAGTTCATCGATGCCTTCTCCGGTCAGCGCCGATATTTTGACGACATCGTATTCCGTTAAAAAATCTGCCACGTTCTTATCCGGCGTCGCATCGATTTTATTGACGACAAAGAGCGTCTGCTTATCCTTAACCAGCTTTAAAATGCTGTCGTCTTCCACTTCCCAGTCTTTCGTATTGTCCAGAACAAACAAGATGATCTGCGCTTCTTCAATGACCTTCATCGTACGCGAAATGCCGATTTGCTCGACAAGGTTTTCCGCTTCGCGAATCCCTGCCGTGTCGATGATGTTCATCGCAAAACCTTTGAGATTGACAGACTCCTGAACCACGTCGCGCGTCGTACCGGGAATATCGGTCACGATAGCGCGCTCTTCATCGATCAGCGCGTTTAACAACATCGATTTGCCCGCATTTGGCTTGCCGACGATAGCCGTCTGAATGCCTTCTTTTAATACTTGTCCTCTTTTCGCGTTCTCATACAATGCCTGAAGCCTTGCATCTGTACGCGCAATTTTATCTAATATATTCGCCTCGTCAGCTTCCGGCACATCGTATTCCGGATACTCAATTCCGACACCGATATACGACAGGATCTCCGTCAGCTCTTCTTTGATGGCACGCACAGCCTTTGACAGACGGCCCGATAACTGCGACTGTGCGATTCTCAGCGCACCGGCCGTCTTAGCCGAAATAATGTCCATCACGGCCTCTGCCTGTAATAAGTCGATGCGCCCATTTATAAACGCACGCTTTGTAAATTCGCCGGGCTCTGCAAGCCGCGCGCCGGCTTCGATAACGGTAAACAGAACCTCTTTGACCACCGTGATGCCGCCGTGGCAGTTGATCTCCACAACATCTTCCCCTGTATAAGTATGCGGCGCATACATTTTGCTGATCAACACTTCGTCAATTCTATTTCCCGTTTTCGGCTCAATAATATGGCCGTAATGGATGCTTCGATCTTTATTGTGCGCAAACGTGCGCTCCTTCGGCCCGATATAAATCTTATCTGCAATCGCAAACGCGCTCTCGCCGCTGAGGCGGACGATGCCGATTCCTGCCTGTCCCATTGCGGTCGATATCGCCGCAATTGTCTCCTGGCTTTGTTTCATTTCATTTTCTTTCTTCGTCATCTTTTTGTACATAACATTGTAAAACAATTATTTCCCAATGTCAATAGAACGAAAAAAACAAGGCGCTCCTTTGCCAAAGCGCCCTGTCGTCTGTCTCTATCGGTCCGGACGATAAATCCGCCGGTTTTCAAGGGCATATACCGCATCGGAAAACGCGCCCTTTTCCGTCTTCTCTTTTACCTCGGCAAACTGGAACATCCGCGCATCCAGCGCGTCGAGATAATACAATACTTCCACCTCTGCTATCATCGGCTTCTTTGGGCTTCCATACTCTTCAAAGTAATGGTGCGCCAGAATCGTATGTTTCAAAACCAGCGTAATTTCAACGTTTATCTCCAATTGACGTGCCTTTTCATCGATCATACAAATCCCTGATATGATATGCCCCAGCAGTTTGCCTTCTTTTGTATAATCGATGGGAATACCGCTCGCATCCAGCTCTATTTCCCTCAGCTTGCCGATATCGTGCAGCATGACGGCCGCATACAGCAAGTCTTTATCCAAATGCGGATAAATATCGGCAAAGGCTTTTGCGCCCCGAAGCATCGTATATGTATGATATAACAATCCTGCCCGTTGGGCGTGATGCATGCGTTTAGCGCCGGGAAATATTAACAGCTGTTCTCTGTTATCTGCCAGCATCGCACAGGTCAGCCGGCGCAAATCGACGTCTTCCATTTTTTCCGCCGCCGCATACATCTGTTCATACATTTCCAGCCCGCTGATCGGCGCAACTTCATAAATGCGGTCGACGATGGCTTCGGTAATCTCTTCAACGAGAATTATTTCCTCGGCAATAATTTGCAGGTTCCCTTTAAACTCATCTGAACGACCGTTAATGCGCACGATCGCGCCGATTTTAATGTCGTCCAAATTTACCTTATCGGCATTCCACATTTTACAGGGCACAATCATCGTTTTATCTTTGAGCTGAATATCCAGATAATTTTTGCCGCTGGCCGACGTGCGCAGCTGAAGGTGGCTGAGCTGAACGATTAAGTCCTCAATGCGCTGCCCGGCTTTAATTTCCGATAACATCTTCTGTTACCGCTCGTCCGTCTGCGGCACGAAAATCTTTTCGTCCGCCCGGATCAGACCCAGGTATTTTTTAGCCAGATGTTCGATATATTCATTCATTTCCGCCTGTCCGCTCGTCGCATCCAACTGATCGTAATATAATTTCTTGCTCGCCAGATCCGCCTGCAAATCATCGCGCTGACGTGACAGTTGCTGATAGCTGACTTCCAGCGAGATAAAATGGTAGATCACGTAGCCGATCACTAAGATCAAAATAGTTTTCCACGTTTTATTGTTCCCTGTTTTTTTCTTTGTTTTTGCTCTTCCCATACCGCTTATTTCCTTTTTTTAAACCTTCTTTAAACTTATTATAGCGCTTTAGTTCAAAAAAAGGAATGCTTAAATACTTTTTTGCTTTGTTTTTAACAGGCGCCGTTTTCTCTTTTGTCTTTGCGCGCATCTTAGACGCCGCCTGACCGACTTTTTCAGCACCCTTTACAGCCGCGATGTTGACGCCGACAAACACGCGGCGCACAGCACGGGAAAACAGCAGTACATACACCGCCCATCCTGCAAAGATGCCGAAGATGATCCATCCACGAAACACCAGATCCATACGGGCGATTAAAAATGCAGGTAAAAACGGTTTAGGG
>CALGIV010000013.1 GCA_937914785.1 uncultured Eubacteriaceae bacterium
GCGCTATCTGGTCGAAAAAGGCTATGAGGTGCTGAGATCAAACTATCGCACACCGTATGGAGAAGTCGATATCGTTTGTGAGCAGGATAACCGGTTGATCTTCTGCGAAGTGAAGATGCGCCGCGGCGTGGCCTACGGGCGCGGGGCGGAGGCGGTCGGCTTTACAAAGATGAACCGTATGACAAGAAGCGCTCTTTATTACATCACGGAAAACGGCATTGAAAATAAGGATATCGCGTTTGATATTATTGAGCTGGACGAAAACGGGAACATCAATCATTACGAGAATGCGTTTCTGGCGCAAGACGAATAAAAGCGACCTGACAGGCTAAAATAAAGACCAAAAGGGGGTACAGAATGAAAGTGAATAGATTAAGTAAGGAATCTTCCCCATATTTGCGTCAGCATGCCGACAATCCGGTCGACTGGTATCCGTGGTGCGAAGAAGCATTTGAACGCGCACAAAAGGAAGATAAGCCTGTTTTTTTGAGTATTGGGTACTCTACCTGTCACTGGTGTCATGTGATGGCGCACGAGTCTTTTGAAGATGAACAGATTGCAAAGCTGTTGAACGAGCATTTTATTGCCGTGAAAGTAGATCGTGAAGAACGCCCGGACGTCGATAATGTGTATATGAGCGTCTGTCAGGCGCTTACAGGACAGGGCGGCTGGCCGCTCAGCGTATTTATGACGCCGGATAAGAAACCGTTTTATGCAGGCACTTATTTTCCGCCGCGTCAGCGGGGGCATTTTCAGGGATTTTATGAACTGCTTGAGCAGATCCAACAGATGTGGCAGGAAGAACGCGATACATTGACGGCGGCCGGCAGTGAGGTTTCTGCGCTGTTTGAGCGGCGCAAGGCAAAGCCGAGCGGACAGGTTGAGGCTGAGGCGCTGATTCGCCAGACGTTCTTACAGTTAAGAGACGCTTACGATGAACGGTATGGCGGCTTCGGCGGTGCGCCCAAATTCCCGCAGCCGCAGAACATTTTATTTTTACTCGAATACGCGCAAGTCTATGACGACAAAACGGCATTGGAAATGGCATCGAGTACGCTGAAGCATATGTACCGCGGCGGGCTGTTCGATCATATCGGATACGGCTTCAGCCGTTATTCGACGGATGAGAAGTGGCTTGCGCCGCATTTTG
>CALGIV010000014.1 GCA_937914785.1 uncultured Eubacteriaceae bacterium
GACAGGTTGCATCCATCTCCGCGCCCGGTTCCGTAAAATAAAACTGATGGTGGCGGAATTTCGTCTTCGTCTCTTTGCCAAACAGGCGGCGCGCAAAGTATTCCAACGTCCCCTTCAAATCACTCATCGTGATGTCTTTATCCACGATAATGCCCTCAAGCTGATTGAACATCGGCGAATGTGTCGCATCGATCTCATCAACGCGGTAGACCTTTCCCGGAGAGATCACCTTAATCGGCGGCTTGTTGTTTAACATCGTGCGAATCTGCACCGGCGAAGTTTGCGTGCGCAACAACACATCCTCGCTGAAATAAAACGTATCCGACAGGCTGCGCGCCGGATGCCCCTGCGGCGTATTCAAATAGTCAAAATTATAGATGGAAAACTCTGCTTCCGGCCCTTCGGCAATCGAAAAGCCAATAGAAGCAAAGATTTCACGCATTTCCAACACGATCCGCGTGATCGGATGGACGCTGCCGCGCGGCAGTCTCTTACCCGGCAGCGTAATGTCGAACCGCTCATTGGCCAGCTTACCGGCCATTGCTTCCTCTTCAAACGCCTTTTTCTTCACTTGCAATGCTTCTTCCACTTCTGCGCGCAGTTCATTGACCATTTGGCCGGCCTGCGGGCGCTCCTCTGCGGAAAGCTGTCCCAAAGAGCGCAAAATTTCCGTCAACCTGCCTTTTTTGCCGAGTACGGCGATGCGGATTTCTTCCAACCGCTGTGCATTATCGGCAGATGCTATATTTTCCAATACTTCATTTCTGATTGCCGTTAGCTGTTCCTTCATCGTTCCTCCTCTTTTAAGTTCTCTCTTAATATCTGGATGAAACCGTGCGTCATCGTCGCTGTAAACCCCCAGATATTATACTGTTTATAAAAATAAAATTTCACTTCATCCGTCCGCTTTGTCCAGCGGTAATCGCGCCCATTTGCAATTTTATCGAATGGAAAATCGTCGTAAAACGCCGGCGTATAATCCACGTAGTGTATTTCCGGCTCGTTTTCCATAAAGTAGCTGAGCGGCACGAGAAACACTTCTTCCACCTCGTAAATATTCAACTTTAATTTATCGAAAGAAAACGTCGGCATATAGCCGACTACCGGCGTGATGACGCGCTTGCTGCCGGCGACCATCGGCTCCATTGTGCCCAGAACTTCTATCTCCTCAGGCAAAATGCCAACCTCCTCATACGTTTCACGCAGCGCTTCTTTGACGATATCGTCACTTTCACAGAACCCGCCCGGGAACGATACATCACCCGGCTGTGCGCGGTCGTCTAATAGTTTACTGCGCAATTCAAATAAGAGATGCTTCTCTCCTTCATAATCGACCAAAAGCAGCAATACGGCAAACTGTGCATAGTGCTCCATCCTGACCTTTTTTTGATAGTCCATGTTTCTAAAGTCTATTTCGCTCACCGGCTCACCTCCCCGATCTCAAAAAAATCGTCCCTGTAAAAGGGACGATAGAATCTCTACCGCGGTACCACCCTGATTAGTAATGTTACCCACTCATTAACCGTTCTGCTCAACGGTGAAAATTCGTCCCGGCCGCCTGAAAAGCTCTCAGCAAATGCTTTTCTCTCTGTAAAAGCGCTATTCCGTAACTACTGCCTCCGTCTCATTGCAATTTTAAGCTGTTATAATATTAATATAATATAGCATTAACCCTATTTTGTGTCAAGACTTCTTTGGGGACTTTTCACCCTGCGTACGGCTGGCGTTTCTCTCCGTCCGCCTTCACTGATCCTTATGCTTCTTCCTCATTATCAAATAACAACGTCCCCAGGGTCAATCCAATGCATAAACCTGCGGAAAGATAAATTAAATCGAATAACCCTCTCTTCTTTCGGTTTTTCTTCACAAAAATATCGACGTAGATACAAAGCGGCCAACTAAATCGACTTAAACTTTATTAAAATTTTATTTTACTATTGACTTTAATAAAATTAAATATTATATTAATATTATTAAAGAAAAGGAGGTTGTTATGGAAGTATACCCCGAATGGCTCTCCAATCTTGACGATGAAGATTTGTCTTTTATGAAAAACTTTCTTCTCTCCTCCGGCTCACTAAAAGAAGTCGCCAGCCATTACGGCGTGACGTATCCCACAGTGCGGCTCAGGCTGGACAGGCTGATTCAGAAAGTGCGGTTGGGCGAGGAAGAAGCCACTGAGCCTTATATCTCATTCATTAAACGACTTGCCATCAATGACAAAATTAATTTTGATACGGCAAAAACCCTGATTTATGAATATAAAAAAACAAAGGAGAGTTGACCATGATTTTCTCAATTAATATTATCATTCTGTGCGTGATTTTGATCGCGCTTGGCGTAGCCGAATACTTCCTTGCAAAGAAAGGGATTATTTTCGGCCTGATTATCCCGATATTTTCTGTTGTCAGCGCACTTGTAATCGACAAAATTCTATTTATTTCGACATTCGTCTATACGGTTGTTTTCGTTCTTACCATCATAAGACAAAAGGATAAAGAAAAACAGCAAAAAGAACTCGATAAAATGAATATTCAAGACCTGTAATTTTACGTAACGACAAAAAGCCCTGTTATGCAGGGTCTTTTGCTTTTCAGGGGTTGATTATTGCCAGAGCGCTTTATTCCCCCTGAAGGTATTTCGTCACGTAAATACGCGTACCCTCTCCTACTTTGCTCTTGACGCGCATCTTATCAGAAAACTCTTCCATAATAGAAAAACCAAGGCCGGAGCGCTCCTGTTCCGCTTTTGAGGTATACATCGGCTCCAATGCCTGCTCGATATCCTCGATCCCACATCCGTCGTCCCAAATTTCGATATGTACGCCTCTCTCGTCGATTTGCATCCGTACCTTTATAATGCCATCCGGCTTATCTTCATAGCCGTGGATGATCGCATTTGTCACCGCTTCACTTACAATTGTCTTCACTTCATAGACATCCTGAATCGTCGGATTTAATCGTAAAATAAACGACGCGGCTACCGCACGAATAAACGCCTCATTTTCGCTGTTTGCATTGAATGAAACTTCCATAAAATCGTTCATTTTCTGCCTCCCTTACTTAGCGCCTCGACCGCCGCTTTCTGGTTTTTATATTCTTTTGCAAGCAAAAAAACACCTGAAATTTTCAGCACTGCCTTCACACTTTCCAAGACGTTTATAAAGCCGGCTTGTCCCTTTTTTTCACCGATTTTTTTATAACGCCCCAAGATAAGCCCGATGCCGCTGCTGTCGGCAAAAGACACTTCACTTAAATCAAACAAGATATGATGTACTTCTTTCTTGCCGATATTATAGTCGATGACTTCGCGCAGCTGTTCTACGTGATGGTGGTCCAAATCGCAGACAGGCTGTATGATCAGTACATTTTTTTGTAAATCAAAATTCACATTCATAAAAAATGCCTCCTTTTATACTAATTCGCATCATCAGGCAGGCATTCCTTTGGATTATTATCAATTATTCAGTCGTTTTTTATCAAAATTGGTACCGCTCGGCCTCTTCAGCCGCTTTCCTGCACAACACCTGATAATCACCGAGTTTTTCTTCCTCATATAAAACGCTTTTGATCGTTGGTTTCGTCTGCGGATGCTTGGGCGTGAAAATCGTACAACAGTCTTCATAAGGGCGGATCGAAACTTCATAAGTGCCGATTTCTTTTGCCATATTGATCGTCATAATTTTATCCAGTCCGATCAACGGACGAAAGACCGGCAAGTCTGCCACCGCATTCGTCGCCTGGATACTCTGCATCGTCTGACTGGCCACCTGCCCCAGGCTCTCGCCGGTAATCAGGCTCAGAGCGCCTTCGCGACAGGCGATATCCTGTGCAATTCGCATCATCATTCGCCGCATCAAAATCGTCAGGTATTCGATATCACAAGATTCGATAATACTTTCCTGGATCTCGGTAAACGGAACGACGAATAACTTCATCTGCGGCGCATAGCACGCGAGAATTTTTGCCAGCTCAATTACCTTTTCCTTTGCCTCTTCCGCCGTATAGGGACTGCTGTGAAAATAAATACTGACAAGCTCAACGCCGCGCGAAGCCATCATATAACCCGCTACCGGGCTGTCGATACCGCCTGATAACAACAGCGCCGACGTGCCGCCGGTGCCGGTCGGCAGCCCTGCACGGCCCTTGATGCTCGTCGCATAAACATACGTTTCTTTACGCACTTCCACTTCGATTAAAATTTCGGGATGATGGACATCAACTTTTGCATTCTGTGTATTTTTTAAGATATATCCGCCAACCTGCCTGCTGATTTCCGGCGATGTTAAATGAAAACACTTGTCTCCGCGGCGCGTTTCTACTTTAAACGTCTTGCCGTCTTTATACAGGGCCAGTGCCGCCTGTTCGATCTTTCCCATTTCGCTTTCGACGACATAAGCTTTGCTGATATAGGCAATGCCAAAAACGTCTTTAATCGCGGCAATCACATCACACTCATCGCTGTCGGTTAAATGGATTTCCATACGCGACTGCACCTTCTTAATCCGGGCATCCGAAAACGGACGAAGCCTGCGCGCGATGTTCTTTTTTAAAATATCTTCAAAATATCTGCGATTTAATCCCTTTAAAGAAATCTCTCCGTAACGAATCAGAATAACTTTTTTCAATTATACTACCTTCTTATTCTTATTGCTGCTTATCCTCTTATTTGGACTGAACCGCCTCATACGCTTTACAGCTTTCTCCAACGCATCAACCAGCACCGAACACTCCTCGAAGGTATTATACCGGCTAAAGGAAATGCGAATGGTCGCCTCCGCTACCCGGCGATCAATCCCCGCATTCAACAGAGCATATGAAACACCCTTTCTGGACGAGCAAGCCGAAGAAGTCGAGACACAAATCCCCGCCTCGTCAAGCATACGCATCAGCACTTCTCCCTTACACCCTTCAAATGCCACGCTTAAAATATAAGGCGTACTCTTCTGCACATTTTGCGGCGTATTAAAAATGACATCCGCAACCCGATCTTCAATCTCTTTTTCGATGAAAGAACGCATCTGAGATACTTGTGTGAAATCTTCGCGCAAACGCGCTGAGCTGTATTCCGCGGCAACGCGCATCGCCTCAATAAATGCGACGTTCTCTGTCCCCGCGCGAAGTCCCCCTTCTTGATCCCCGCCTAAAACCAGCGGCGAAAGCTTTACGTGCTCTTTGGCAATCAAAGCGCCAATACCCTGGGGAGAATGAAACTTATGCCCGCTCAGCGTAATGATATCGATATGGCTGTTATCCATATGAAATGGGATTTTAACTGCTGACTGTGCCATATCGCTGTGAAAAATCAGATCAGGATTGATTTTTTTCGCTTCACAGGCCAGCGTACATATCTCATAACGACTGCCGAGTTCGTTGTTGACAAACCCTATCGAGATCAATAAGGTCTCTTCATCAATAAGGCTTAAAAAATGATCGGTGTCAAAAGTACCGTCAGGGTTGGTTTTAATATATCGGATTTCAAAGAGATCGCCTGAAAAGTATTGTTGAATCGTATTGTATACCGATGCATGCTCAATGGGAAGCGTCACGATATTATACTTTCTGCCTTCTTTTATATACCGGCTATAAATGCTGTGAACGGCAATATTATTTGCCTCCGTTGCCCCTGAGGTAAAAATAATTTGTCCATTGCTTAACGATAGTATTTTTTCAAATGCCGCTTTTGCCTGAAGAATTAGTTTATTCGTCTTTCTGCCCAGCGTATGCGCCGAAGAAGCATTCGCAGTATTTTTATCCAAATGTTTTACAACAGCCTGTAATGCCTGATCGCAGACCGGCGTTGAAGCCGCATTGTCAAAATATATCATAACTATACCTGATTCCTGTTGGCCTTTAATATTTGAAGAATAGTACCCGTGCTTTCAAAAGAGCTCATCTTCACCCTAAGCCAATCGGTAATACCTTATCAATTATACTGAAAATCTGCAGTTATGCAATTCCTTTTTTGCGGACAAGTATAAACAATATTCTGAAAATAATATTGCTTTTTTATATAAAATCATTTATAATACGTAAAACTCGCGTATCCCTGATTTTATTAAGCAATATCAAAATGATATTGATGTCTTTTAGGGTGAGAATTCAATCTATGAACGGAGAGAAAGCTATGGAAAATGAACGTAATTTTTATAAAGAGATTTTTCCTTATGATGAAATCCCGAAAGTGACGTTCTCCAGCGTAGGGTATGAACGAAACCTGCCGGATGATATCTGGGTTACTGATACAACTTTCCGTGACGGCCAGCAATCGATGGCGTCATTTACCGTTGAACAGGTTACAACGCTCTTTGATTATCTGCATAAAATTGATAACAACAGCGGTGTCATTCGCCAAACCGAGTTCTTTCTCTATTCCAAGCGCGACCGCGAAGCGGTCAGAGCCTGTCAGGAACGCGGGTATCGTTTCCCTGAGATTACTTCCTGGATTCGCGCGACGAAAAACGACTTCCAACTCGTGAAAGAAATGAACATTCCGGAAACAGGTATTTTAATGTCCTGTTCCGACTATCACGTTTATACGAAACTCGGCTGGGACAGAGAAAAAGCGCTGAAAAACTATGCGGCGATTCTTTCCGATGCCCTGGATGCCGGCATTCGTCCGCGCTGTCATTTAGAAGACTTAACGCGTGCCGATGTTTACGGCTTTGTCCTGCCGCTCGTCAAACACTTAAACAAATTAGGCCAGGAAGCCGGCGTAAAAGTCAAATTCCGTGCCTGCGATACTTTGGGCCTCGGCGTGCCCTACCACCGCGCCTCATTGCCGCGCAGCGTTCAGGCACTCATCAGCATTCTGCGCAACGAAGCGGGCCTGGATGCCGAACAACTGGAATGGCATGGCCATAACGACTATTACGGCGCCGTACCAAACGCGACGACCGCCTGGCTGTATGGTTGTGCTGGCATCAGCTCCACCCTGCTCGGTATCGGCGAGCGTACAGGCAATACGGCTTTAGATGGCATGCTGATCGAATATATGCAAATCAAAGGCGACAAAGAGCTTCGCTTAGACCTTTTAGCCGAAGTTGCCGACTATTTTAAAAACGAACTCGACTATGCGATCTCCGTTAAACACCCATTCATTGGCGCGGATTTCAATGCGACAAAAGCAGGAATCCATGCTGACGGAATTTTAAAAGATGAAGAGATTTACAATTCTTTCGATACAGAAAAAATCCTCGGTCGCCCGATCGTTATTCAAGTCAATGAGTTTTCCGGTGCAGCTGGTGTGGCAGCCTGGATTAATGGTTATTACCGACTGACCGGTGAAGAAAAACTAAATAAACGCAGCGAAGGTGTCACGTTGATAAAAGACGAAATTGCGAACCAATATGATGACGGACGCGAAAGTGCTTTTTCAACAGAAGAGCTCGTCTTATTGACGGAAAAACACTTGCCGCAAGTTACAGCAAAATTCAAATCATAAGCAGCAATAAAAAACACCGCTGAAGCGGTGTTTTTTTTACGACAAATACTATTATTTTTGCTTTTTCCAGTAATGCATATAAGTGATCGGCGTTTCCGGAATCGTATCCAACTCTCCCGCAGCTTCTTTTTTGCGATACTGAATATTGCGCATCGTACCAAACACAAGCGTCGGAATGATTGTTAAGAATATCCCGATGACCCCCAATGCCTGATAGCCTTTGTTAACAAGCGTGCGAAGGCCTGTAAATGCCGCCAGACAGGAAATAATCATCACGGCAATACCAACGATGATCTGTTTCCTTCTCGGCGAAAGTTTTTCTGTTTTAAGAGTCGCCGTCCATCGTCGAATTTGCCCGTTCGACAGCGTAACCCCTGTTGAAATAAACGCAGCGCCCAGGATAATCTGATAGACCACCGTGATCGTCTTCGCCGAAGCCCCCGGCACCCCTTGAGCCATTTCAAGAACCGGCAGCGATGAAGTAAGAACAGCCGGCATACCGGACAGCACTGTCATAGAATTCAATACCAACAGTACGACGTTGATAATCAGACCGATAAGAATACCTTTTCGAATATTCTTTCTGCCGGTTACGCGCTCTTCAGGCGGCGCGTTTTGGTTGATCGTCATAATCGTCACACCCATACCGGCCTGAAAACTGCCGTACTTAAGGGCCATCCATAGCGCATAGATGTAATTGTTCGTTCTGGGTGCTTCCAAAAAGAACGTTTTGTTCGACACAACAGCCGCCAATGTAGGCCAATTTTGTTTTAGGATCATAATGAAAAGTGGAATCATACAAACAACTAATAATACAGATAATACCAAAGAAATCCTGCTGATAATGTGTGCGCCGTAAATTGCGAATAAAAGATAAATAATCGCTGCAATTAACGCACAAAGATAATAATTAAACCCAAAAACCCATTCGAGCAATGTCGCTGCTCCGGCAATGGCAGTCCCGATCGAAATCGCCCCGGACAGTATCCCCGAAGCCTCATAGATCGGCAATAAGTACTTTGATTTCTCACGGTAAAGCATAATCCAGAACATCATACCGTGTTTGAGCTTATAGTTCTCTCCTGCCTCTACTACCGTAACAAAAATAGCGTAGCAGAGCAACATCGAAAGCACCGGCAGGAAAACTGCCATCCAGCCCCAAGCCGCAAAGAAGCTGACTGTTTGCGTGCCCGAAGCAAAGCCGCCGCCAACATGCGTGCCAAACCAAATGCACCCCAGTCCAAAAATTGCCGCCCAACTGTTCGTCTTTTTTTTCTTCGTTGTCACATTAGATTGCGTCATAAATTTTTCCTTTTGTTCCTTTCTTTAATTATTTTTATTTTTTATATCGGCAATTGAAAGCCGATTAAAAACGAGAAAATAAGTGGAAAATAATTACAACTAACGACTCCTTAAACTTCTTCATATGATAATATAACGTTTTCATTCATGGTGCAAAATTTAAACAAAAACATTTTTCAAACTAATTACTGTCTTTTTAAAAAGACGATAATCGTCTTACTTTGCCTCAGTCGTCTTTGTACAAAGACAAAGCTCCTGAAATCGTTTAACTTTTTAATCAATTTACTCAATTGTCAATTTATTGTCAAATAATTCTTCTATTCTGTACTATACAATGATGACAATCTGCAGTCTTAGCTTAAGATTTTCATTGCTTCTTAAAGTAATGAATCATCCTGCCCAAAATTAAATGCACAAACGGCTTGCTATTCTATTTTACAACCTGGTCTGCTATAATGTTTTTAAGCTTTATTTTTAAAAGAGGTGTCAAGAGTGAATATCGATTGCATCGTACAGAACCCTTCCCCACCCCAATCCTGCAATTATTTTACAACTAAAGCAGCCGAAAATATCCGCCGCTATCACAGGGGCTTTGCACACTACCACCCCACGCCACTCGTTTCCTTAAATGAATTGAGTACATTCCTCGGTATTAAGCGTCTCTTTGTTAAGGATGAATCCTGCCGATTTGACCTGAATGCTTTTAAAGTATTGGGTGGTTCTTACGCGATCGGTAAATACTTAAGTGAATTGGGTGCCTCCTATGCCGTCGGCAAAGTGCTTGCCGGGCAAACAGGCCTAAACCTTGAGACGACAAGCCCACAGATATTAAAAAAAGCCTTGAAAGAGACTGTACCGGTAACTTTTATCACGGCAACCGACGGCAACCACGGCCGCGCCGTCGCCTGGGCCGCAGCTGCTTTTGGACAAAAATCTGTTGTTTATATGCCCAAAGGCAGTGCTGTACAACGTCTTGAAAACATCCGCAAAGAAGGAGCTGTCACCGAAATCACCGACTATAACTACGACGATACAGTGCGCTACGCTGCAAAGATGGCGGAAGAAAACGGTTGGATCCTGCTGCAGGACACCGCCTGGGAAGGATACGAAACCATCCCGCGTTGGATTATGCAGGGCTACCTGACGATGGCTGACGAAACGCATGAAGCGTTAAAACAAGCTGAGGCGCGCCCGACACACATCTTCTTACAGGCCGGCGTCGGATCAATGGCCGCAGCAGTACTGGCCTACTTTACAGATGCCTACATCGACGATCCCCCTATCTTCGTTATTATGGAACCGGATCAGGCTGATTGCTTTTATCAATCGATAAAAGAAGGCACACGCGTTGAAGTCAAAACAGAGATGAATACGATGATGGCAGGGCTGGCCTGCGGGCTTCCTGCAACGCTGGCCTGGGATATTATCACGCCGCGTGCCAATGCGTTCCTGTCATTAAGCGATGCTGTTGCAGCGCTCGGTATGCGTTTGTTAAACGCGCCGTATCGCAATGATACGCGCATTATCTCCGGCGAAAGCGGCGCCGTCGGCGCAGGACTGGCCTACTCTTTATATCAGGATGACGAGTATCGCGAAATCAAACAACAACTCCAGCTCGACGCGCATTCACAAATCCTGCTTTTCAGCACGGAAGGCATTACGGATGATGACAATTACAGACACGTCTTATGGGGCGTATAAAAAAAAAGCATTCATTTATAAATAACAGGAGGCTTATATGGAACTGCAACAAGCGATGGAAATGCGCCACTCCGTGCGGCGTTATACAGACCGTAAAATTGAGGGCGAAGTATTGGAGAGATTGCAGCAGGCGATTGCAGAAGCCAACCGGGACAGCGGTCTGAACATTCAACTTTGCTTAAACGAGCCGGATGCTTTCAGCGGCGCGATGGCGCGCTACGGCAAATTTCACAATGCTGTAAACTACCTCGCCTTTACAGGGAAGAAAGACCGCGACCTTGACGAAAAATGCGGCTATTATGGCGAAAAAATTGTTTTACGCGCCCAGCAGCTCGGCCTGAATACCTGCTGGGTGGCGGCAAGTTACAGCAAAGGCAAGAGTGCCGCTGTTATCAAGCCGGGCGAAAAATTGTTGCTCGTCATTTCGATCGGATACGGCGAAAATAATGGCGTTGCTCGAAAAACAAAGACAACAGCACAATTATGCCGAACAGACGGCACGATGCCGGAGTGGTTTCTTCGCGGCGTTCAGGCCGCTCAACTTGCACCAACAGCGATGAACCAGCAGAAATTCCGGTTTGAACTGGATGGCCAAACCGTAAAAGCAGTCGCAAGCCTTGGCCCCTATACGAAAGTAGACCTCGGCATTGCCAAATATCATTTTGAACTCGGCGCCGGAGAGGCTGCCGAATGGCAGTGGGCCGATTGAACGCTGCATTCAACACGTATGAACATAAAAAAGGCTTTTCAAAATCGTTGAAAAGCCTTTTTATTATTTGTCATTATTTTTATTTCCAACTGTCTTTGCGCTTTTTTCCTGCTGGAAAAGCGC
>CALGIV010000015.1 GCA_937914785.1 uncultured Eubacteriaceae bacterium
GGATACCACCGCCCCCACGCCAAGGCCAATGACAAGGCAAATACTCGTTATAATCAGCACTTCAAACAGCAACCCAAGCGCCACCTTGCCCTTGCTCATACCAATCGCCCGCAAAACACCAATTTCATATTTTCTCTCTCTTATGGAAAGGGTTGACAACACGATCAATACAACCGATCCTAAAATGAGTACGACGAACAAAAATGTGGTAGTAATTTTCGCCATACCCTCGACAGGGCCGACGATTCTTTTGTAACTCACTTCATCGGTAAGCGCCCGATAATACTCCGGCAATCCCTTTTCCGTCAACTCTTCTTTAAAATCTTCAAGCATTGCAGGGTCTTTCAAGATATAGCGTACAAAAAACGGATCTCTTATCATCTCATAATCGATCAAGCCGGATGTATCGAGCGTTTCAAAATCTGTTAAAATCTCGTTGTTCCGATTTGCCAGGGTAGCATATTGTTCAAACTTACTGTTCTCAGGCAGCATGGTTAAATCTTCAAAAATTCCCGACACAATAAGTTTGTATGCTGTATATCCTTTGCCTGAATTTTCTGCTCTTACTTCAATGCTGTCTCCAACGGACAGGTTGTTAAGCGCTGCCAGCTGTCTGCTTACAATACATTCCGACCGATTTTCATACATTCGACCCTCGATGATTTTCCGTGCACCCGACTCAAAATCTTCGCTGACGTATTCCCGATTCGTCCCACACAGCCTGGCATTTGGCAGATAATCCGTATCCTCGGGAATAAAAGAATCCATCTCACCGGGAACCGGATCTATTTTTTCTAAAATGACAGGAAGCGAGCCTTCAAAAATTGTATTTTTCAGCAATTCGGACTTTGAGAAATCAACTTGCTGCTGCAAGGTTAAAAACTCAATTCCCGAACCGGCTTTCGACAACTTGTCATAGTCAAAATCTATCGTAACTTCCGTGCCAAAACGCGACTTATAGTCATCAATAATCTCTCTCGTCGTGGTATTGATGATAATGGAGATGACGGTGGTTAAAATAATGGCAAAAATAATCACTGCCATTAAAATATTTCTTCCTTTGTTCCTGCCGATATTCATCACGGCATTTTTAAAAATATACATTGTGCAAAGCTCCTAAGTTTCTATACTTGTCGACGCCGCCAGTATAGCTAATCGAATGTTTACTGAATGTTAATATTCATACGTTAATGCGGGAAAAGACAAATAAAAAGCAGCGCCTTCCTGTAACTTACTTTCCACCATAGCAAATCCGCCGCACAAATCGCAAACATGGGAAGCAAGCGATAAGCCAATGCCGTAACCATCCTTATTCAATTCGTTTATACGATATCGGTGATTGAATATCTCTTCCTGCTTGTCGAGCGGTATACCGATGCCGTTATCCTTCACCATAACAATGACGCTGTTATGTTTATTCTTCACCGTAACTGTAATCGGCTTGCCCTCACCATATTTAACAGCATTGCTCAAAAGGCTGCCGATTGCACGATAAATCCATCGTTCTTTGGCATAAATCTCCGTATTGTCGTTTTCATCAAATTCAAATGCGATTGTATCCGTGACTTTATTGTATTTATCGCATACCGCCGCACAAATAAGAGACACGTCCACCGCACCTTTTGCCATGTCTTCAGAAACTTCCGATAATGTTAAAATATTATCAATGCTGTCGGAAATATCGTCAAGGTCTGAAAGGTATTCGATATGGCCATCCAGCTCCAGCTTTGTGCGAAAAATGGCAAGAGCATTTTTTTGTTCATGTGACAAGTATGCATATAATCGCTTATTATCATTGAAGTGTTCATTATACATCCCTTTGATATCTTTATAAGCCTCTGTCAACGCTGAATGACCGTCGATAAAATCATCGCATTCACCGATTGTGTTTAACTTCTGAACCAATTGCTTCGTCGATCGATGATGAATTTTTCTCAACGCAGCCCAAAGAAAAAAAGAAGATATAAATAAAAAAATACAGAATAAAAAAGCGTATGGTAACAGGTGTAAAAATAGTCGGGCGGTATACTCATTTTGATACTCGACGGTGTTTACTATGCGTTCCGTCTGTATCGGGATACTATTGTTTTCTGAAAAAATCGCCAAGAGGTCCTCATTGCTTAACGGATATATATTAAACCCACTTATATTTGCATCTAACTCTTTTTCCGCCGACTGCTGAAACAGCAGTAAAATGCCAGAAAACAGGATCGTGACTAAAATAGAAAAAATCAAAATGGCCGTTCCTGTTTTAATGCTGATACTATTTATTCTACGCATAACGAATACCCCTTTCCACGCATTGTGATAAGGACATCTGTTCCGGCCGCTTCTGCCAGCTTTTTACGAAGCCTGGTAAGATGTACGCGCAACACGGAGGAAAATGGATCGAAACTTTCATCGTAAATATGTTCTGCGATCTCTTCACTCGATATAACATGCGGATGCTTGATTGCGAGGTATTCTAAAATATCAAATTCTTTAACAGAGAGAGGCAATGCTTTCCCATAAATAAACGCCACCCTTGCTGCCGGATTGATGGAAAGGAACCCAATACTAATATCAGGGCTTGTACGACCGTTAAAACGGCGGATCACTGCCTGCACCCTTGCTCGAAGTTCCAAAAGTTGAAAAGGCTTGGTTAAATAGTCATCCGCGCCGAGATCCAGCCCCAGCGCGCGTTCTTCAACCTCATCCCGCGCAGTGATAATAATAACCGGCGTATCAATATGTTCACTCCGAAGATATTTCAATATTTCAATGCCGTCTTTGTCGGGAAGATTAAGGTCCAGCAAAATAGCGTCATAATTGTTTACATAAGCTTTTTCTTCGCCATCTTGCCCTGAATAAGATATATCAACGACAAAACCGGTTTTTTCAAGCCCCTTTTTCATAGAGGTGGCAAGGTCCTTTGTATCTTCAATGATCAATAATCGCATGATAGTACCTTTTCATCTTTCTCTCAATTATCAGGCTTATTATTTTATCATACTTTATGTTAATCCAATGTTAAATTTTTTACGCTTAGTACCCATTCATTTTATTTTTTAACATATACCTAAAATACTGAAAAAATACTTCTTATTCAGATAATGTCAAAGCAATTACAGCAGCAACGTATCAATTATCTATCACTCCTTTACAAAAACCCTTGAAATGTAAAGGCTGTAATAAATAACAACGATTTGCAATTGAAAGAGCATCTAACAAAACAAAAGATATCCTGCGGAAATTTATCAAGCAAAGCTATAAATTCACAGGATATCTTAAGGTTCTTAAAGAAACGTATAAAATTTTTCATAATAATTTGATTTCAGGCGGTTCTTAAGATTGTAACCGGCCGTACTCGAATACGCTGCCGATGTATAATAAAAACTGCCGAGGAATCGCATTGCCCATACCCGCTGAAATAACATCTAAATTCACACTGTAAAGCGAGTCAGGATGCTTTGTATAAAAAGACATTGCTGATTAATTTGATTATGCCATTCGCAATACCATCATTATTAACCTATTTTTGTTATCAGGATTGATGCGCTTACTGTCCCAGCAAGTTGGCCGTCATCAATTCTGGCGACCTGTTGCGGGTCAACGTTTCTTAGCGTCAGTGTGGCAGGGACTTCATTTGCGTTTACAACAACCAGTGCCTGCCCTGTCAGAACACCTGCCGAAGAAGTATCCGTATAACGACTGCCGGCTGCTTCGTTGCCATTTAAAATCAATGCAAGTGTGATGTTCGCATCTTGAGGAATAGCATAAAATTCCACATCATAAACTCCAGCTGATGCAATGTTAATGGTTGATGGTGAACTAAATGTAATGCCCGTCGGCAATGCTGCGGGTATAGGAGCCTGATTAAATGCTACATCATCACCGGGCGCTACTTCTTGCGTACCAATATTATAAACATAGGCAAACGTCGACAATATGTTAGTGCCTGTCGGGCCCGTTGCACCAGTCGCGCCGTCATCACCAGTAGCTCCCGTTGGGCCTTCGGGTCCTGTTGGCCCTGTAGCCCCA
>CALGIV010000016.1 GCA_937914785.1 uncultured Eubacteriaceae bacterium
AAAATGCGCTTTTAAAGCATCCATTAAGCGCGCAATCTGCTCCGCCGTCAGTATGCCCGGCGTACCGCCGCCGATATAGACACAGTCGATCGGCACATCAAACACCGCACCCATCGCCACAATTTCCTTTTCAAGCGCCGCCAGATATTCGGCAATAAACGCCTTATCCGTACTGACTTTTGATACAAACGAACAATAATTGCACTTTTGCGGACAGATCGGAATGTTGACGTAAAGTGCCATCGACTTTTTTACAGCATTTTTTATGCACGCCAGCTCCTTATACGCAATTTCGATGCAGAGCAATGCTTTCTGCTCGTTTAAAAAAAGCTCCCCGGTATAATGCGCCAAAATCTCTTCATCACCGGCACCGCTATTCAACATCGATGAACCGATCTTGACCGGCCGTACGCCTGTTAAAATGCCCCAGTCGAGCGTTAAGACATACCGCCGTGCAATTCTTTCATAGACCGCCTGGCGAATCAACAGCAGCCGACGCGCGCCACGTTCCGGCGTGTCAAAGCTTATCTGCTCTTTTTCACCTTCCGCCTCGATATCGATCGTCACGCGCGCCTCCTGCCAGGCCACCGCGACACATAGGCAGGCATCTGAAGCCGCCGTCACGTAGACCGCTTCCAAAAAGAATGCATTTAACAGGCTCTTGATCTCATAAAAACACCGTTCATCAGTAATATTCAAATAAATCTTCATCGACTGCCGTTATCGTACAAAAGGATTGTGCGCTTTCTCTTCTCCAATCGTGGTTTTCATCCCGTGCCCGGGATAGACGACCGTCTCATCCGGCAGCACGAAAAGCTTCGTTTTGATCGAGTTCTGCAGTGCATCCATACTGCCGCCCGGCAAATCTGCGCGGCCGACAGAACGTTCAAACAGCGTATCACCGCTGAACAAATACCCCGGCGTATACAGGCAAATGCCGCCCGGCGTATGTCCCGGCGTGTACAAAACGTCCAAAGTCAGATTGCCGACTTCAATTCTATCGCCATCCTTCAAGCAACTATCCGGCGAATACGGCATCGCGCGCATCCCGAACATCATCGCGCCGCTCATCATCGGATTTTCAAGCATAAACGCATCCTCTTCCGAAATCGCAATCGGCGCACCCCCTGTCAGCATTTTCAGCTTATCGGCTTCCATCATATGATCTGCGTGGCCATGCGTTAACACAATTTGTGTTATTGTGTATCCGGCTTTCTCCGCTTCCTGCAAAACACTCTCCGCCTGACCGCCCGGGTCGATGACAAGCGCCTGCTTCGTCTCCTCGCAGCCGACAATATAACAATTCGTGCCAAAACTCGGGATCATTACTCTTTTAACAAACATCGCTTTCCTCCTATCGATCTTTACTGTCCAATACGATCGTAACAGGGCCGTCGTTTAAAATTTCAACCGCCATTTCCGCCGCAAAGACGCCGCGCTGTACCAAAACGCCCTTCTCTTCAAGCAGCGTACAGAAAACCGAATACAACCGCTGCGCTTCTTCGGGCGCTGCCGCCAAGGTAAAAGACGGCCGATTGCCCTTGCGCGTAGAGGCGAGCAGCGTAAACTGTGAGACGACGAGAATGCTGCCACCGGTATCCATCACCGAACGGTTCATCTT
>CALGIV010000017.1 GCA_937914785.1 uncultured Eubacteriaceae bacterium
AAACACCGCCCAGCCTTCCGGCAGTGCGCCTGCCTATCGATGTCAGGTCTGCGGTTATATCTACGACGGCCCAATACCTTTTGAACAACTTGACGAAGACTGGCGCTGTCCGGTCTGCTCTGCACCTAAAAAAATGTTCACACTGGTTTAAGCAACCAATGAATTCTTATATATGGAGGATAATAAAATGAATTTAAAAGGCAGTAAAACGGAACAAAACCTGATGGCGGCATTTGCCGGCGAATCGCAGGCTCACACAAAATATCAGTACTACGCTTCAAAAGCAAAGAAAGACGGTTATGTACAGATTTCGAAAATCTTTGAAGAGACTTCAAAAAACGAAAAAGAGCACGCGAAGATCTGGTTCAAGCTGCTGCATGATGGCGTCGGTCCAACTTTGGACAACCTGAAGGACGCGGCCGCCGGCGAAAATTACGAGTGGACGGAAATGTACAAAGAGTTTGCCGAAGTCGCCAAAAAAGAAGGCTTTGATAACATCGCCTACCTCTTTGAAGAAGTCGGCAAAATCGAAAAAGAACATGAAGAACGTTATCTGAAGCTCTATCAAAACATCGCGGAAGGCAAAGTCTTTGCCCGCAGCAATAAGAAAGTCTGGCATTGCAACAACTGCGGCTATCAAATCGAAGGCGATAAGGCACCTGATCTGTGCCCCGTTTGCGACCACCCGCAAAGCTATTTTGAAATCAAGGGCGAAAATTATTAATTAAGCAAAAAGAGCCTTACGGCTCTTTTTTATTACTTACTCTCTAATTTATTACAACTTTGCATCCAGCAACAACTCTACAACCGTGTTGCTTACCGCCGATGTACCGCCAAACACAATTACTTTATTCGGACAAGTAGATTTCATATACACTGCTACCAGGTTTGGAAGGGCCGCATCCCCATTGCTGACAAGTACAAATCCAGCTTCCTCTTTGGCAATCGATATGCCAGCAGCCTACATACCGACCGTATTTTCGGCGATAACGCTAACATATTTTTTAATACTTTCTTAGCTTTAAAGCTTTTCTTGTTCATTTCTCTTGATTTTTTCCTTTTAATACTTTAAAATTATTTATATAAATATATTTTATGTTTTCAATTAAAACATTCAATTATATCGATGTTTTAAGGGGGCTTTTTTATGGATGTAAAGAATCTTGTCACTTTAAAAACAATTGTTGAAGAGGGCAGCTTTTTAAAGGCGGCCCAAAAGCTGAATTATACGCAGTCGACGATCACCTTTCAGGTACAGCAACTTGAAAACGAATTGAATATTAAGCTTTTTGAGAAGATCGGCCGTAATATGAAGATTACGGAAAACGGGCGCGAAATCTTAAAATACACTGACGATATTTTACAGAATATGGAAAAAATTAAGCGTGTTGGCCATCAGGATGATGAGATAACGGGTGAATTGAAAATCGCCGTACGCGAAACGCTGTTAAGTTATAAGATGCAGGAAGTGCTCGTTAATTTCAAACATAAAGCGCCAAATGTCAAAATTTCGCTGCAATCTTCAAATTGTTTTCAGATCCGCAACGGCATCTTAAACGGCGATGTCGATATCGGCATCTTTTACGACGTCGGCATCTTGCACGAGTCGCTGCATATCACTAAACTGCGGACGTATCCGATCGTATTGGTCGGCTCAACCGAGCTCGATGAATCCTGCTGTGATTTTGCTACGCCAAATCAGCGCATCCATACAAATTTTATCACAAACGAACGCCACAGCGTCTTTCGGGACGTATTTGAAAACTATCTGCGCGAACAGAACATTATCTTAGATGATACGATTGAGTTATGGAGTGTTGAGGCGATCAAGAAAAGCGTTATCAGCAATCTGGGCGTATCCCATCTGCCGATTTTCACCGTGCAGGAGGAGTTGGATGCCGGCTTATTGAAAACGCTTCCGCATAACATCGCCGTTAAGGAAATTACCGCCATATGCGGCTATCATAAAAACAAATGGCTCTCTCCGGCGATGCAGTTGTTTATCGATGAAGTGCTGGCAGCGATGTGATAAAAGAACAAATAAAAGCTGTTGTGAACCGATTATTTTCCAGCCATATCACAACAGCCTTTTTATAATAAATTATTGATTATGCATCGCGTTTCATATTTACGAAAAAGAAGCTGTTGCCCTCGACAGCTTCTTTTTACTTTTTTCTATTACATCTCGATAAGGTTGATATCCGGTATCTGGAATTGAGCATCTTTGACAAACTGTTCCACCTGCCTGGCCGCCCTGTTGATTGCCAGGTTGGTACCCGCGCCGCCGACACATCCACCGGGGCAGGCCATCCCTTCAATCAGGCACCCGTTGAGCTTTCCGGCTTTTGCCCGAGCCAGCAGCTTTTTACACTCACGCAAGCCCTCTGCGTGATGAATGCAAACCTCGACATCGGCAAACATCAAATCGATGCATTTCTCAACAGCACCGGCAACACCGCCCGCAACGCTGTAGCCACGTCCCGCACCGGACGCATCATTGATAGGAATCCGCTTTTGCATCTCTTCCAAATCGATGCCACGCGCTTCAAAAATACCGAGCAGCTCTTCAAATGTAATGACAAAATCGATATCACTGCGGATGTCTTCACGCTGCGCTTCAAGCTTCTTCGAAGCACATGGACCAATAAAGACGACGGCGGCATCCGAATGTTTTTGCTTGATAATGCGCGCCGTTTCAACCATCGGCGTCAATTCGTGTGAAATATACTGTTTGAGTTCCGGAAAATGTTTCTTGACCAACAACTGCCACGAGTAGCAGCAGGACGTCAGCATCAAGGCTTCCGGATGGCTTAACGTGTCGTTGGCATAGTGAATGGCCTCTGCCATCGCGGCGATATCAGCGCCGAGCGCTACTTCGTAGACATTATCAAACCCTAGTTCAATCAACGCCGCCTTGACGGTCTCGGGCGCAACATTTTCGCCAAACTGACCGACAAAAGCCGGCGCCAACTCGGCAATCATCTTGCGGCCGCCGAGCAGTGCGCGAATCATCTGATAAATCTGCGACTTATCGCTGATCGCGCCGAAGGGGCAGCTCGTCATACACATACCACAGGAAACGCACTTGCGCTGATTGATGCTTGCACGTCCCATATGATCGCTTTCAATCGCATTGACCCCGCAGGCATCGGCACAGGGACGCCGCTTCTCGCTGATGGCATCATACGGGCAGACTTCCTTACATTTCCCACATTGAATACACTTGTCCTGCTCGATGACGGCGAAACCGCGCACGCGATGAATCGCTTCCGTCGGACACACTTCGGCACATGGCTGCGCCAGACACCCTTTACACTGGTTGCTGACTTCAAAGACATGATTTTCGCATGCATAACAAGCCGAAGGAATGACCTGCATCAGCGGCGGCTCGTAATAGAGCTGCCCGATGTTCGTCTCTTCAACGCCGGATGTGATATGCACGGGCGCATCTTCCGGCCGCAGCGACAGCCCCATAGCCAGGCGCACGCGCTCGCTGGATACCGCGCGTTCACGATAGATGCTCTCACGGTAGCGGGGCACATCGCCCGGCGATATAATATAGGGAATTTTCTCGATTTCACGCAAATCGGCACCGCTGAATGCAATGTCGGCGATTTCTGTAAACACCTGCTTGCGAATACGCCGGATTGCCGTATCGAGTCCCCGCAATTTATTTTCTTCCATACTTTCCTCCATATTGTCTTGCGAACCTTATTATAACGCTTCTAAAAATGGTTTTGAAGTAATGATATTTATTTATCTATCCGCCTTGAAATGTTAAATTCTTGTCTATTTTATACCGTTGTTGTATGATAATACTGAAATGGTATAAATCGATATTTATAACAAAGGAGACAAAATGAAAGCGAAGTACGTCCATACAAACATAATTGCGCGCGATTGGCAAGAACTCTCCAGTTTTTACCAGTTTGTATTCGGCCTGGTACCCACCGGACCCAGACGCGACATCAAAGGCGGCTGGGCGGACAGGCTCACCGGCATTCAAGGCGTACATATCGTCGGCGAGCACTTGCATATGCCCGGGTATGAAGAGAGGCTGCCGACACTGGAAATCTTCACTTACAAAAAAGTTGATGAAATGGAAAAACCACTTACGCGCGCCGGATTTGGCCACATTGCCTTTGAGGTAGACGATGTGGCAGAAACCGCTGCACGCGTAGAAAAAGCCGGCGGATACCGGCTTGGCGAAATCGTCTCGATCGACTACGGCGAACTGGGTAAAGCTGCCTTCGCCTACGTACGCGACATTGAAGGCAATATTATCGAACTGCAAAGCTGGCAGGATTAGTACCCAAGATTTTCGCCGACGAGGATGATCTTGATACGCTTCGGCGGTGCCGAAGCCCTTGTCGTATGCACATAAGTACACGATGTCGTGCTCACACAGTCTGCACAGGAGCCCTCGACAAAGCATGGTTGCACATTGCCAAAGCGCTGCGTATTAATCGGCGCCGCAATCGTCCGCGCACGCGCGACAGCGTCTTCGTGCGTCTTGACGACTTTGTTAATGCCGATGATAAAAATCACGCTTTTCGGCCCGAAAGAAATCGCGGCGATGCGGTTGCCGTTGCCGTCGACGTTAACAAGCTGTCCGTCTTCGCTCAGCGCGTTTGCGCTCGCCAGGAACGTATCACACGTCAATGTCTGGCGGTGCATTTCGTCACGCTCCTGCATATCCTTTGCGGTATCGCGGTCAATAATCGTATACTTGCCGGCATCATAGACAGCCTTGACAAGCCCCATCGCACGAATGGTATCACTGCCGCCCCAACCGACGCTGTTTCCCTCCGGAATCAGCGAAAGCGCCTTTTCAATCGCTTCTTCTGTCGTCTTGCAATAATACGCTTCAAAGCGTCTTGCTTCAAGGGACTTGAGAATCTTTTCAGCTACTTTGTCCGTTCTTACTTCTTTTGGATTCATAATTCTTCGTTCCTTTCCTTGTGCTCAATATAACAAAAATTATATCAAAATATGGTTGCAATTAACAGTCTTTTTAAGTTTCAACACTACAATAATATACATCTCAGACTTAAAACCAATTGTACATTCCTGAAAGATTCTCCTCTGTTTTAATTTTTAAAGATATTAATTTTATTAACTGGTCAAATTCATCTGCAGGTTCAAATATTATCAATCAATTGACAAGTATTTGACAAGCAGTTAAAAAAATACGCACTTGAAACTCTTTAGTTTTCTACAGCAATACATTATTAACGGGCTAAATCAAGACAAAACGTGTTATCAAACTATCACACGATACGCATAGACTTCGTTTGCCTTTACGACAGAAAGCGAATATGTTATCATAACCCCATACCTTGAACAGGAGGCATTATATATGAGAAAAGCAATAATGAGTGCACAGGCAGCGGCGGTCGGGCCGTATTCCCACGGCATTGATACAGGCGAACTGCTTTTCTTATCGGGCCAAACGCCAATCGACAATCAGACAGGCAAGATTGTTCAGGGCGATATTACGGCCCAGACACAGCAATGCTTCAAAAACTTGTTCGGCGTGCTGAAAAGCGCCGGCCTTGAGGAGGGCGATGTCATCAAAGTCAATGTGTTTTTGACGGATATGGCTGATTTTGAAGCGATGAACGCGGTCTATGAACAACAGTTCAGTCAACCTTATCCCGCGCGAACAACGATTGGCGTGGCCTCCCTGCCGCTGGGCGCAACTATTGAAATTGAGATGATCGCAGCGGTGAACCTGTAATAAAACATCCTCCATAAGCAACAAATACCAACAGAAAATGTTGGTATTTTACTATGTAGATGAAAGATTGATGATGCCCTGCTTTCCAAGGTGAATTCAGACGGAACAAAAAAATTTCCTCTGATAGTACCGTAAAGAATACCCCGGTATCTAACTGTCAAATGATAGCCATTTGGTCTTAAGCTCCTATTTAAAGCCGCTCGATCATCAACAACAGGTCAATCGTCGTTCACGCATATCGTATAAATCATTCAAAAAACTGCGTTTAAAAATTTGTGGATATGCCTGTATAACAGGGCAAAAGGCTAATGTGTATATTCAATAATTCGAATCTCTTCCCCTATGGCTTCCCTGACATATTTTTGCATCTGGCGTGCAAACGGACAGGCAAATCCATTCGGTGTACCCCTTAAAATACAGGAGGCAAAG
>CALGIV010000018.1 GCA_937914785.1 uncultured Eubacteriaceae bacterium
GCCGAGTTTGCTGCAATGGTAATTTTTGAGCCGGCGGCGTAGCTGCCGCCGCCTGTACCGTTTAATATAGTTAAGGTGTAGACGTCTTGATAATTTGCTGTGACTGTGACGTTGGCTGCCGGCATTGTGAAAGTAGTCGAAGTATTTGTTGCATCGGCAAAGTTGCCTGCATAAGTTGCCGGTTCAACAGTCCAGCAGTCAAATATTTTATCGACCGGCGGCGTAGAAGCTTCAATAGAAACCTGTGTACCTGCGGTATAGTCCCCATCACCTGTGCCGCTTTCGACGGTCAACGTATATTTGGGCGCATCTTTATATGTGGCCGTGACTGTAACGGATGCCGCGGGCATTGTAAAAGTAGTCGAGGTATTTGTTGTATTGGCAAAGTTGCCTGCATAAGTTGCCGGTTCGACAGTCCAGCGGTCAAATATTTTACCGCTGGAGGCCGAGTTTGCCGTAATGGTAATTTTTGTGCCTGCAGTATAACTGCCGCCGCCTGTGCCACTTTCGACGGTAAGGGTATATTTGGGCGCATCTTTATACGTAGCCGTGACTGTAACGGGTGCCGCGGGCATTGTAAAAGTAGTCGAGGTATTTGTTGTATTGGCAAAGTTGCCTGCATAAGTTGTTGGCTCGACAGTCCAGCAGTCAAACATTTTATCGACCGGCGGTGCAGAAGCTTCAATGGAAACCTGTGTACCTGCGGTATAGTCCCCACCGCCTGTGCCGCTTTTTACGGTCAGGGCGTATTTGGGGATATCTTTATACACAGCCGTAATTGTGACGTCAACTGCCGGCATTGTAAAAATAGTCGAGGCATTTATTGTATTGGCAAAGTTGCCTGCATAAGTTGCCGGCTCGACAGTCCAACGGTCAAAAACTTTGTCTGGCGGTGCCGCATCGGCTGTAATGGAGATTTGCTTGCCGGCAATAAAATTATCAGAAGTTACCGAAAAGAATTTGTCGTTGATTACAGTGCCGTTTTCGACGCTCAGCGCGTATTTATCTGTTACGATAAGAGCAATGTCATAGGTTGCTGAACCAACGCTGTTGTTCGCGGTTACTCGGTAGATGAAATTATCAAGTGACGGGCAGTCAGGTGCGACAATGATCACTACGCCGTCCGGTGTCATATCCAGTGTCATGTAACGTTCATCCATTGCTTCGTCTCCTAAGAAAAGCTCTCTGGTAAATGTTGGAGCGGGGGAACCTGTGATAAGAACGAGATAGGCCATAGAATAAGATTCGCCACGTCCAACGGTTACACTGTTCGGAAGACCTACAATACTTGGCAGAGAGCCGGCTACTGTTGTGATAAAAGCTTCATCAGACCAGGCTGTGCCATTGTAGGCGCTTACGTAGAAAGTGTATTGCGTTCCGATAATCAGATTTTCGTTTTCAATTCTGATGGAAAGTTCGGTGATATCATCAATATATATGTCGCTTCCGCCTGATGTCGGAAGGTAGCGGATTTTGTATTTTGTGATGGGGCTGCCGCCGGTATTGGATGGTGCTGTCCATTTTAAACCGAACTCCAGTTCATGGTATCCAGCATAAATTCTTTCGAAATCGACAGGAGCATCAGGCTTACCGGCGGCAATGTCGATATTCAGTGATTTTGTATCAGTACCGGCAGCGTTGGTTGCTTTTACGGTGAATGTAGCGTTGCCCGTTGCCGTCGGTGTACCGGAAATAACACCGGTAGCGGGATTTAGGCTCAGACCGGCCGGCAGGGTTCCGGATAAGATGCTCCAAGTGGTTGGCACAGAGCCCGTTGCCGCAAGGGTTTGTGAATAAGCCGTTGCGTAAGTACCGCCTGTCAGAGATGTGGTGGTAATAACAGGAGCAGTTGCTGTCCTGGTCAATGCTTTGATGGATACAATGGTAGGTTGGGATGAGTCCGTGGTATCTGTCCATTCTCCACTGCTATATACGTAACTGTGGCCTGCGCTGGGAGCTGCGATGTTGTTGTGGGAAAGGGTGATCGGGCTATTGCCGAAAAGAGCCAATTCGGCCCGGGGACCGTCTTTCGATGTTAATTGGATTTGAACGCCGAAATAATGGCCTTCTGCGATTGCAATCGGTGTGTCCAGATCAAACGTGCGGTATCCCGCATAGGTCGTCGTTCCTGTTTGTGTGCTTACCGCCTGCCAGAATTGTTCGTTTGAGAAGTTGACGGGATCCGGTTTGGAAGCGCCGTAATCGATCACTTTTATTGTATAGTCGACAGCGGCATTTCTGAGAAATGTGGAAACTGCTTGAACATCTTCGTTATTCTGCGCGCGGAACAGGCTGAAATAAGAGAGGGTGTCCGTAAGGCTGGTCATTTTGTGAGAGGTAGCGGAACCATCGTACTGATAATTGCGCTCATACGTGGTGCTTGGCGCCATATCGTAGGCCACTGCAAGCGTCGTATCCCGGTGCATCACCTTATCCGCATAAGAAATCCAGAAATAATCACGCGTGCTTCCCCAGCTGTTTTTAACCAGCCAGGCACCGTTGCGGTCAGGTGATGCAGTAAAATTGTTCGCATTGAAATGATCATTCCAACCGATGATGGTAATGGCATGATTATTTACCAGTTCTGAATTACTGCAATAATAGGCATTGTTGGCAATGTTATAATAGGCGCTGCTTTCGTGGTAGGCCGCTTCAACAGAGCCGTAATCCAGAATCAATTGTTTGACGGCGTCCGTATCGGTAATCGGCACCCAGTAGGCGTTTTTCAAAACGGCGGTATTCTTCTCAAAGGCATAGATATCATTCATTTTCGTCAACTGCACCGGACCATTTCGCCAGTATGGGGACAGTCATAACGGGGTTGCCGCCGGCTTGGTAATAGTTGGAAGTGGTTATATGGCTTTCCAGCATACCGAGTGTGTCCGGTGGATTTCGATAGGCAAAGTAAGCAAGCTGGGCTTCGGCCAGGTCGACTGTGTCGACATCCCAGCCTTTGTTTTTAATCAGGGAGGATTCTGCTGCGCTCAAAGCTGCAAAAGCCCAGCAGGTGCCGAGGTTCATCTGATTTTTGGCACTGGTGACATAGCCACCGTTGCGCGCATCGTGTTTGTCGGGAAGCTCTTCTGTTTGAAACGCCTCGACGCCGTTATGAGCCAGTGCTTCGGTAACGCTGGGCGCAACATAAGGAATTTCAATGAAGCCGTATTCGGAAACACTTGAGGCAGAGCTTGCCTCGTGTATAATTTCAACTTGCATTAAGGGTGAATTCATTTGGGTATCATCTGCGGCATTTACGTTGGCAATCAATGCAACGAGCAGCACGATGAGTAGTATCGCTAACAGGAATTTTTTCTTATTTTTGCCGTTCATTTTTCTCCTCCTGGTATACAAAATATGGTTGTTAAATAATTATAAAGGATTACATTGTAATTTTAACACGCTATTTGTGTGATTTCAACAAAACAAATCGTAAAAATCAATTAAAGAACAAAAAATGTCAACGAATAACAATTAAAATAGAATTATAATAAAAATTGACGCAAAAAATAAAAATAAAAAAATAGATAATTTGAGCAAAAACAAATGCTAGTTGAGGATGAGGTGTGGTGTGTTTAAGAAATGATGCAATACGGCTAAACAATACTGGGAAAGTCGATATAAATGTCGTATTGGAATTTACAATGAAGAAATATATGAAGAGTAACAGATAGCATTTATTGATTGTTTTTTGAGTGAATTTTTCTATATGTCATTTATTCGAAAATGAAAAAAGCTTACTTCGACAAAATAATTGTATATTTTAAAAAAATATGGATAAAATTGGGATATAAAACTAAAGTTGTTACGATATTGAAATACAACAATTAACAGAAAACGGTTGACAGAAAAAAAAAACAATGATATCATATCATACTGCATTAATAAAAAAGCTTTTATAAATAAAAGTAACGTAGCAAACAGAGAAGATTTGGGAGGCGCACTATAAAGAAATTGAAAAAATCGATTACTTATAGTGCTATTTGATATTTAAAGGAGTGACTGGTTTTTATGGTGCATCCTGTAAGAGCAGGTAAGAATGAGCGGATGAGTTTTTCTAAAATTGAAGAGATTTTAGAGATGCCGAACTTGATTGAGGTACAAAAGCGGTCGTATAAGTGGTTTTTGGAAAAAGGCCTTCGTGAGGTGTTGGACGACATCTCTCCGATCGTCGATTATTCCGGCGAATTGATTTTGGAATTTTTAGATTACAGTCTATACGGTGAACCCAAGTATGATATTGAGGAATGCAAGGAAAGGGATGTCAATTATTCCCGTTCTCTGCGCGTTAAAGTCCGCTTGACGTTTAAAGAAACGGGTGTAAAAATTGAACAGGATGTCTATTTGGGCGATTTTCCGATTATGACGGAAAAAGGCACCTTTATCATCAACGGTGCCGAGCGCGTCATCATCAGTCAGCTCGTGCGTTCCCCGGGCGCATACTTCTCTATGGAGCTGGACAAGTCGGGCAAAGAGCTATACGCTTCACAGATTATTCCAAGCCGCGGCGCCTGGCTCGAGTTTGAAACGGACTCGAATGACATTATGTACGTGCGCGTTGACAGGACGCGAAAGCTTCCTGTAACGATTTTGATGCGTATGCTGGGCTTAAGCTCCAATGAAGATATCAAGAATTATTTTGGAGAAGATAAAAAAGTGCTGGCGACACTGGAGAAAGACAGTACGACAAATACGAATGAAGGCTTAATCGAAGTCTATAAGCGGCTGCGTCCGGGGGAACCGCCTACGGTTGACAGTGCGAAATCACTGACGGATTCAATGTTTTTTGATAATCGACGCTATGAATTGGCGATTGTGGGGCGCTATAAGCTGAATAAAAAACTTGGCTTGGCCGGCAGAATCGCTATGCAAACTGCAGCGGAAAACGTCGTTTCGCCCAAAACAGGAGAGTTGTTTGTCTCTAAAGGCGAAACCATTACGAAGCAGACGGCGCGCGATATTCAAGACAGTGGAATCAATCGTGTAAAGATTGTTACGCCTGCAGGCAAAGAGTATACGATTATCGGCAACAATTGTGTCGATATTCACAAACAGGAGATCCCGTTTGATATTTCCGATCTGGAGATAGCACAGTTAGTGCGCTATGATGTTTTAACGGATATTCTGTCCGGGGAAAAGACGGAAGAAGAGATGAAGCAGGAGATGAAAGACCGGGTGAAGCAGCTGATTCCAAAGCACATTACGGTTGAAGATATCTTCAGCACGATTAATTATAATATGGGCCTTGAATATGGCATCGGCGATGTGGATGACATCGATCACCTGGGCAACAGAAGATTGCGTTCGGTCGGCGAGCTTTTGCAGAATCAGTTCCGAATTGGTCTGACCAGAATGGAAAAAAATGTAAAAGAAAGAATGATGACGCAGGAGAAGGAAGCGCTCACCCCGCAGGATCTGGTCAATATTCGTCCGGTTCATGCAGCGATTAAGGAGTTCTTCGGCTCTTCCCAGCTTTCTCAGTTTATGGATCAGACGAACCCGCTGGCAGAGCTGACGAATCGCAGAAGGCTTTCCGCCTTAGGGCCCGGCGGCTTAAGCCGGGATCGTGCCGGGTTTGAAGTGCGGGACGTGCACTATTCGCATTACGGCAGGATGTGCCCGATCGAGACGCCGGAAGGGCCGAATATTGGCTTGATCAATTCGTTGTGTACGTATGCGCGCGTCAATGATTACGGCTTTATTGAAACGCCTTACCGCAGGGTTGTAGACGGGCGGGTCACGAATGAGACAGATTACTTAACGGCCGATGAGGAAGGGCTCTATACGATCGCGCAGGCCAATGAGCTGCTTGACGAGGAGAATTATTTCTTAAATGCCCGAGTTACCGGCAGAGCCGGCAAAGAACGCTCGTTTGTAATGCTGGAAGCGAAAAGCGTCGATTATATGGACATTTCGCCGAAGCAGATCGTCTCGGTGGCGACGGCGTTGATTCCATTTTTGGAAAATGACGATGCGAACCGTGCGCTGATGGGCTCAAATATGCAGCGTCAGGCGGTGCCGCTGTTGATTCCGCAGTCGCCGATTATCGGCACGGGAATGGAATATAAGAGTGCAAAGGACTCGGGAATCTGTGTCATTGCCGAAGAAGACGGCATCGTTGAAAAAGTGACGGCAGATGAAATTGTTGTATCCGGACGCAATTATCCCTTGTTGAAATTTAAACGCACGAACCAGGGT
>CALGIV010000019.1 GCA_937914785.1 uncultured Eubacteriaceae bacterium
ACTTTCCTGACTCCACATATAAGGCGTATACTGTCCGCCGTAATAGAGACGGAACACATTGGCCTCGTCATCCGGCAAAACGCCTGTCAGTTTCAGTGAATCTTTGACCGGCACCTGAATAGATGCATCGCCATAAATGTAGCGCGCACTGATGAAATCCGGATATACGATACCGAGATCACGTGGCATATAGCTGACTGTCTGGGTGAGTGATGTTGATGTAACTGACGTGCCATTTACATACTTCAACGTGATGTTGTAGTTTGCATTGACCCCATCTGCCGCTTTATAAGAAAGTGTAAAATTTTGGCCCATAGGCAGGCTGTGTGTTGATGGACTGTTGTACCAGGGTGCGATTTCCGTCAACGTATACACCAGCTTTTCACCGTTGACCGCCCCCTCCACAATGACATCCACCTCAGCCAATTTGCCGCTGTATACAGGCTGGATGTATATTTCATGCATCTCTGTTCCCTCTGCATACTGCAATCGGATAACAGCATCCGCTTTCGTCACTTCCAGTTTGGCGGACTTGACTTCTGAGTCGCCGTCGGCCCGTACAAAAACTGTTTTCTTCCCCGGTGTCGTCTGGGTAATGGGCACAGGGTCAAAAGGGCCATCAGCACTTTCGCTGTACAACAAAGTCAGCTTATCAGGATTCCAAACGGAAATCCCCTGGGGTTGCCCTGTATAAGGGCCGGAAAAATCTGCTACACTGTAGTCAAACGACTGTATTGCTACTGTCTGATTGACTGATGCGGCGGCAACAGGCTTTGTGGCAACGTTGAATTCAGGTTGCTTACTCGGCTCTTCCGCTGCTTTATCCGCCGTCTTTAACGCGTTCTTTTCGACATCCGGAACCACCGCTTCAGCAGTGATATCTTCTTCATTTGCGGCGAATGGTTTTCCGGATTCCTGCACTTCCGTAAGGGCAGGTTTTTCTCCCCCCGTGCCGTCTTCTTTTAAAATAGTAGTTTCAGCTTGGGCAGCAGTCTGTATATCAGATACTTCACTACCCGTTACGTCTTCTGTTGTAGCTGCTACGCCACTAACAGCCAAACCAGCTATTATGGATAGCAAAAGAACAACAGAAAGGAATACTTTTGGTATTCTTTTCATCGATGATATCTCCTTTTCATTCATCGCTTGAAATAGCTGTTACATTAGCTATTACCTGATTCTTAATCCTATCCATATCCGGTCAAAAGCTGGTCAAAAAAACCAAACGATCCACCTGAGAATGTGAAAGTTATGTAAAAGGTGGAAAGACCGCAATCCTGTGTTTTTAAACAGCTATATTTTTTGAACAATTATATTGTTCATATAACATAGACACAAAAACGAACATATTATAACACAATTTATGTGATGAGTAAATATATAATTTTACTTTTTCATAATTATTTTTCACTTCAATATAACCAATTTCTTCTACGTTTGATCCAACACTTTTAGAAACGATTGCGCCGAGTGACAACACTAACAATTCAGAGAACACTTTTAATTATATTGACTTTACATCAAAATATGACCTATTTGAAATTACCATTCCACTCTTTTGAAGCCTCCAAAGCATAAACGACGTCAAGATGCCCGTCAAAAATACAACTTCAATGAAACCCGGCGCCAGTATTTTAAATGGAAAAAACGCATCATTGCAACACACGAGCTCGACGACATTTTTAAACCAGCCAAAGACATCATCTATAATAAAAAACACCCCATAACGGAGTGTTTTTTTATGTTTTATCTATGCAGCGTTTCTTTGCTTTCTTCTAATGGTTAGAACGAGCAACACCGCTACGCTCCCTAATACTACGATAAAAAGGATTGGCAGTCCGTCACCTGTTGGCGGCGCACCGCCTTCACCAAAGACCACGACTTCGCCAAGCATCTTGCCGTAAATCGTGTTCGTCGCATAACGGTAGTCATCCTGCTGATGCGCCTTGTGTGCGAGCGTATTGGCAAACGCTGTAATATCGATTTCGCCTTCGATATAATCAAAAGCCAATACACTGCCTTTAAACGTTTTTAACGCATCCGCCGAGATAAAGCCTTCCATCGGATCCTCTTTCGTCGCTATGATCAGTGCGTTTGCGCCCTGCGGCAACGAGGTAAAGCAGTTACCGCCGTAGCCATACATAATAAAGTCTTGCGTCTCGCGGTAAGAGTCGACTGTAATATTCGCATCCGCATAGGTTACCGTTGTCAGCGCATCGTAAATACCGTTTGCCGTAAATGCCAGCCCATCATCAGCCGCCTTCTTCATCTCTGCATCCGCCGTCACCGCTTCAAATATCTCCGCCAGCGTGCTGTTTGCGCCCATTACGATGATTGGAACGCCGGCTTTTGCCTGTGCGGTCAATGCCGCAAGCTCCGCTTCGCCGATCGTCCTGTTGACGAGAATCACATCTGCTTTTGCTGCGTCGCTCGTCGTGACAAAGCCCAACTGATCGACAAAAGCAAACTCCTGGTGGCGGTAAGTATAGTTGCCATATTGATAATCATAATCGACAAACCCAAAATTCAACTGTGCCGGACGGCCCGCAAGATACAGCGTTGGGTTCTTAATCTCCGCCGCTTGAACAGATACAGTGCCATAAGCCGTCAATACAAAGTTATTCTTCACTTTATCATAACTTGCCGGAGATACGGCAAAATTCGTCGCATAATCGCCATTTTGAATATAGCCGACCCTGTCGCCGGACTGAAGTAATTCATTAACCGCCGCAATGGCATCCACGCTGTTGTTCATAATCACAACGACGCCGACTTCATCCGATTTTTCAACATATGCGCCTTGCGGGGTGCGCGCACTTGTCAAGAGGGTTGTCTTGTTCTTAAAGGCGTCCTTGACGCGGATTTCATCACAGTCAAAACCGCGTGTCATATGAAATGAAGTAATCGGTTCACTGTAAAGCTCGTCCCATTCCGTCAACAACACCCCATCGTAAAGCGCAGAACTGATGACGGCACGCTTCGCCTGGTACATATCCAGCACCATCGCGCCTTTTTTATACGTCGTCCCTTTTACTGTGACATCCTCATCCAAAACAGATACTTTTACACCGTTGCGTACAAAGAAAGCTTCCATTTCGTACGCCGCATCCAGATTGCGCTGGTTTTCTACATCCATTGGAATAATGTAATATTCCGGGAAATAGTTATTATTTTCCTCGCTGCGCGGGCGGATCAGGTTCGCTTCCGCCCCCGGCGTATCATAAGCGTCGACAAAGAACTTGCGCATTTCATCCGCATCTGTATTATTGACGCAACGCTCAAAAATTTTCAGCTGATTGACGATCAACACCTTTTTATTGTTCATCAGGTAGTCACAATGCCCCATCAGGCCATACGTCAGCAAATCTGTGCCGGCTTCATTGGCCTCCGGCACTTCAACCGTATTGCCCATCGTGCCGTGCAATCCCGCGTACTGCGGCGTGTAGTTCGTCGTCATATCGTCCCAGGGTTCAGCCCAGTACGCTTTGCCGTCTTCATCTGTGACAAAAAAATCACGATTTGTCATTTCATAGCTATTGTATACCCTGCTGCTTGAAACTGCAGCATTGCCGAGCGCTTCGCTCGCCTTTGTGTTATGCTCGATCAACAAATCATATTCAATATTCGGTGCATGCGGCGGCGTGCAGGGCTCAATCTGGAACGCCTCTACAAAACCGTGCAATTCCACCATTGAAATCGGATTGTAATAAGCAATCATTTCTGTAATCGCCCGCGTCTCAGACTGAGTCTGGAACATTCCGTCGCGGTTCAGGTCAAACCCATTACAGTTTGTACGCGTGTTATACATCTTGCCGTCAGGGTTTTCATTCGGGCAAATAATGAAAAACATCGATGCTAACATTTCTTCCGGATCAAACACTTTACCTTCGAGGTTGTAATAGCCCTCCATTTCGATTGCCGTCGATACGGTATTCGTTTTCCCCGCCGCATCGTTGCCTTTAACTGCACCAAAGAACGTAAACCACTCCCCGTAAAGCGCCGATGTATTCAGCCCTTTTTCGGCGCGTTCTGCAGTCAACTTAGCCTGTCCGCCTGTTGTCAGCTCGTAAATCATACGATATTCAACCGGCTCGTTGTTCACTAAAAGCCACATAAAATTCATCAGTGCATCAGAGCCATCCGTTTCATCCGGATGCACATTATTAAACAACACCGGCATACGCAAATCTCCAACGTTTGCTTTACCCGACTCTATATCTGCAATCAACGCAGCCGGATCATTCTCGGCGCGCACCTTAAACGTATCATATGCATCTAATGACGCCTTGCTGTCCGCAATGACGATATAGGGCATATCAAGCCCGCCTGCACTGGTGCCGTTTAAATACTTTACTTCTGCATAAAGCCCATTTTCTTTTGCAGCTTTTACAGCCGCATTCATATCCGATGTGTATTCATCCATTGCGATCGCCCGATAAGAGTCATACGGATTGACGCGTACTTCACAGGAGTCATAGACTTGTCCGTCTACGACACAGGAAAGCGTATAATCGCCGATGTAGTCCAAGAACCGGTTGCGGATTTTATTAACGCTGCGCGCATGGTTCACATTGTCGATACCAAACATCAGCTTATTACTGAAAACCATTTGAACCGTATCATCCACAATCTCCGCCGTTCCAAGCTCAAAGAAGGCTTCTCCCGCATTTGCCGTCGCCACACTGTTCACTTTCCAATCCGTTGCCATATTTCCGCCAGAAAACTGATTGGGATACTCTCCGGCATCCATAATGCCCTTTGTACGCGCAAGCGTCCACGTCACTTTCTCCACGTCAATTTCATCGCCGGTCTTAACCGGCACAGTGACCGTAAACACCCGCTCATCCGTCAGCGAAATCCAGTCTTTTACAAACAGATAATCCTCATCTGTATCGTTTGTAATGTGCATTAAGAGCGGCCCTTCTTCCGCCCATACCGCCGAAGTGGCCAACGGTGCGATCAATGCCAAAAGCATCGCCAGGATTATCAGGATATAGAATGTCTTTTTAAATCCTTGCGATTTCGATAGTACTTTTTCCATACTTCTTTGTCCTCCTTGTTTTTTTATTCTTATGGAAATTTATAAAGGAGTTTTCAAATAATAAAGAATGCGCTGAACTATTGCTGCAAATACGCACTTAATGCTAAAATTAGATAGATTATAACACAATTATTAAAATGAATAAATATGCAATTTCATTTTTTTAAAACTATTTTTGTCACCTCGATGTAACCGACTCCTTTTTCAAACGATGGCAATAAAATAAGCCGTAATGACTGTACATTACGGCTCTCTTATGCTATCTTATGTAGCACAACTTTCAACTAAGCAATTCTTTGACCTTTGAAGAGATGACGGCACCGTCGGCGCGGCCTTTTAACTGCGCCGTCAAAATCGCCATAACCTTGCCCATATCTTTCATCGACTGCGCACCAGTCTCTTCAATCGCCCGCTTCGCTGCTGTAAGAATCTCTTCCTCACTCATCTGTTCCGGCAAATAAGCAGCCAGAACTTCCATTTCCCGTTTTGTTTGGCTGATCAAGTCCTCGCGACCGGCTTTTTCAAACTCACCGAGTGCATTATATAATAACTTTTTAATTTGTTTGTTCGCTTCTTCATTTCAGAAGAAATCACGTCAATCACACCTTTGTCATCCAAAACCACTTTTTTATCTTTTTCGATCTGCAAAATCGCTGCACGCACCATCGTAATGGTCTGTTTCTTTATCTTATCTGCAGATTTCATCGCGTCTTTCAACTCGCGCATCAGCTTTTCTTTTAGATCCATTTTTTAGTACCTGTTTTTCTTTTTCTTAGCAGCTTCTGCTTTTCTCTTTTTTCTTTCGCTTGGTTTTTCGTAGTGCTCTCTTTTTCTGACTTCACTCAAAACACCTGCACGGGCAGTCTTCTTCTTAAATCGCTTCAACGCACTTTCTAAAGATTCGCCTTCTCGAACTTTTACTTCTGACATTTTTATCCCCCCCCTCATGTTTTGATTACTACGATGCTATATTATATCATATGTCAAGAGTATGTCAATGTTTAATCAGCCTGGCGGCCATTTCATCTCGCGACCGGCCAGAAAATGGAAATGCAGGTGGTTTACCGTCTGTCCGCCCAACTCGCCACAGTTGTTCACGACGCGGAACCCCTCGTCTCCCACTCCTTCTTTCACAGCCATCTTCACTGCTATCATAAAGATATGCTGCACGATATCATTGCCGGCAGGCACATTCATAATGCTGTTGAAGTGCTGCCTGGGAATGATCAGATAATGAATCGGCGCCTGCGGCTCCAGATCTTTAAACACCATTACCTTATCGTCTTCATAGACAACCTGGGAAGGAATTTCCTTATTGACTATTTTACAAAATACGCAATCTTCCATTTTTTCCTCCAAAATGAATTGCTTATTCATTATATAACATGATGTGAAAAAAAACAATAAAAAAGAGGTCAAAAATTGACCTTTTCTTAATTTTTATATAACTTAAAAAATTTTATTACAAGCCTGTACGCTATTTTAAATTATCAAATCTGGTTTTTAATCCGCATCAGCGCGTTTTTCTCCAACCTGCTCACCTGCGCCTGCGAAATTCCGATATCTTTGGCAACCTCGCTTTGCGTTTTTCCCTGATAAAAACGCATATCAATAATGCTTCTTTCTTTGCTGGACAGTTTCTTGACCGCTTCGGCCAAGTCGATGTATTCTACCCACTTCTTATCCGTATTTTTCTCATCCTTCAATTGATCGATCATATAGATTTTATCCCCGCTGTCCTGGTAGACCGGCTCGTAAAACGACACTGGCAATTGAATGGCTTCCAATGCAACGACAACGTCCTCTTCGCTTACACCAATATACTTCGCAATATCTGCAATTTTCGGTTCCCCATCTTTTAAATTGCTCAGCTCTTCTTTTGCTTTCAATGCTTTGTAAGCAATATCCTTCAGCGAACGGCTCACGCGAATCGAATTATTATCGCGCAGGTAGCGCCGTATTTCACCAATAATCATCGGCACAGCGTATGTCGAAAATTTCACACCATGGCTTAAATCAAAATTATCGATCGCCTTAATCATACCGATGCAGCCGACCTGAAACAAATCGTCGCTGTTTTCACCACGCATTTCAAATCGCTGCAAAACACTTAAAACCAAGCGCAGGTTGCATTGAACAAATCTCTTACGCACTTCCTGATCGCCGGCTTTAATCTGCAGCATCATCTCTTCGCTCTCCTGCGCGGTCAGGCGCGGCAGCTGCGAAGTTGATATTCCGCATATCTCTACTTTTTTCATATGAAAGCCCCCCAAAGATGATTTTATGGGCATATAACCAATACCCATATGTACGAACCGCGCCTTTTGCTGCCGGCAATATTTTAACAGCTTGTCTTAAAATTATTCTGTCAAATTCCGCGCGTTTTTATGCTTTGTATCGCACGGTAAAATAATCCTTTTCTATGCATTATCCGCCTTTTTTCGCTCACATCAATTTCGACATGTCGCGCTTTAGCTGATTGATAAGTTTTTTCTCCAGCCTGGAAATATACGACTGCGAAATATTCATCTCATCCGCAATCTCCTTTTGCGTCATCTCCTCCACATTACACAAACCAAAACGCTTCTTTAAAATATTCTGATCCCGCTCATCCATCTTATTAATAAACTGCCATAACAGCTCATTGTCCGCCTTTTTCTCAATGCGTATCGCAATGCTGTCTTCATCCGAACCCAAAATATCGCTGAGCAGCAGTTCATTGCCTTCCCCATCGATATTCAGCGGCTCATCGAGCGACAGTTCATTACGCACGCGCGAATATTTGCGCAGATACATCAACATCTCATTTTCGATGCACTTTGAAGCATATGTCGCAAATTTGATATTCTTTTCCACGTCAAACGTATTGACAGCCTTTATCAGCCCGATGCTGCCGAGCGATACAAGGTCTTCAATATTCACATTCGTGTTCTCAAACTTCTTTGCGATATAGACCACGAGCCGCAAATTACGCTCGATAAGCGCCTTCTTCGCCCACTCTTCCTTTTGGCGAATGCCCTGCATAACTTCCCGTTCTTCGGCTTTGTTCATCGGCGGCGGCAGAACCTCCGCGCCGGAAATAAAATAAACGCCACGCTTTAGCACAGCCGTTATTTTTGCAATCAAGATACAAGCTTCCATTTTGAGTTTAGCAAATTTGCTCATCTGTCATCACATTTCCTTTCGTCAATACCACCGGATTAAGAATTCCAGCAATGCCGTTTTCTCCTGTCTTAAACACCGCATTCGTCACACCGATGAGAACGCTGTCGCTGATATCGTGCAAAACATCATCTTGCTTTACCCTTACCTGATCGGCGCGAAAACAAAGCATCAATTCACTCCCACCAACTCCGCCCGCCTGAATCAGAGAAAGCCGCGCTGTGTTCACCGCACATCGCATCCCCTCCTCTGCATCAACACCGGCCTTTAGGGCAAATACATTTTCAAGGATATTGGATATATATGTCGCATTCAGGATCATTATGCTTTTTCCTGTAAGGCTTTTCAGCAAATTTCCATTGTCCAGCAACACCGTAACTGCTACTTCACAACTTTCACAGCAAAGCCAGACTTCGGCGACAGGTGCTGCTTTTTTCATACGCGCACGCTCGATCAAAAGAATCAGAGCCGCCGAAATTGTGATAACGTAAGCAAATAAAGCACTGCCACCACCCACATTAATCGCAAATAAACCGCCGATATCCGTGCTGTTTTTCAGCGCGCCGGACAACGCCATAACGCCGCCGGCCAATGCAAAAGAAAATAGCAGAAACTCACCCAGCAACAATATGTATGTCTTCCCCTTCGCACCTTTAAAAGCCACTATGGTCATTGCGACTGTGATGAGCGGCTTTGCCAGCAAATGCGTCGCAGGATAAAATCGCATAATAAACAACAATGCGTAAACTGCGCCAATCAAGGCGGCTAACAGGCTTCTGCAAATATAAAATTTTCGCTTATTGATTTTTGCTGTGATGTAAAGAAGGATGATATTGATCGAAAAGTTTGTTAACAGTACGGTTTCCGCATAGACGTAATACATATCGTTGACCCGCAAAAAGGAAACTGTATATCCTTTTGTGTTTGTTCATATGAGTAAAATTATATCGTGCCTGCCCGGCGGTATTTGTCATGATATGCTGTAAGACAAGCCAAATTGCGCCACATTCTTGACTTCAAGGCAAAATCTGATATGATTTAATCAATGAATAAAACCAGCACACAAAAGGAGACCATCATATGAGCTACATCCCTTCCGTTGAACAAGCACGTGAATTGCTTGGCAAATATAACAAGGAACCTTTCCATCTCCAGCACGGCGAGACCGTATCTGCTGTTCTGGGATGGTTTGCACAAAAATATGAGCCCGACAATGTCGACTTCTGGCGCGTAGTCGGCCTGTTGCACGATATTGACTTTGAACTGTATCCGCAACAACACTGTATAAAGGGCATTGAACTGCTGCGCGAAGAGGACGTCGATGAATCCGTGATCCGCGCTGCGATCAGTCACGGATACGGGATGACGGAAAGCCCCTATGAACCTCAACAGTTTATGGAAAAAATCCTTTATGCAGTCGATGAGCTCACAGGCCTTATCTGGGCTGTAACGCTTATGCGCCCGAGCAAAAGCACCACCGATTTGGAATTAAAGAGCGTTAAAAAGAAATTTAAAGATAAAAGTTTTGCCGCTGGCTGTTCGCGTGATACGATTCGCCAGGGCGCCGAAATGCTCGGCTGGGAATTAGACGAACTGATCACAGAAACAATTTATGCAATGCGCGCTTATGAAGGCGCTTAAGAAGCAAATCATATACTACTCTGCGGTTAAGAAAGTAGAAATACTTACATGGAAATAACTGTAATTCACGGGAGCCCCCGAAAAAGCGGCAACACTCATACCGCTACAAAGCTTTTTATGGATGCACTGTGCAGATGCGGCGAGGTAACCTTTACCGAGTTTTATCTGCCGGAAGCTATGCCGCACTTTTGCCGTGGCTGTATGACTTGTGTCCTTGAAGGCGAAGACAAGTGCCCGCATGCCACTTACACACTGCCGATTTTAAACGCAATGCTGCGTGCAGATGCGCTGATTTTTACGACGCCTGTCTACGTGATGTCGGAAGCCGGGACAATGAAAACTTTCTTAGACCATTTCCCCTATCTGTACATCGTTCACCGTGCGCGAAAAGAAATGTTCAGCGAGAAGGCTTTTATACTCTGCACAACACTTGGCGCCGGCACGAAAACTGCGATTAAAACCATTGCCACCAGCCTGCGTTTCTGGGGCGTCAACCGCGTCTACTCGACAGGCTTTGCTTTGCACGAAGTGCATTGGAACAAAATCAACCCAAAACGCAGGGCGAAAATTGAACGTAAGATCGATAAAAAAGCGCTATTCTTTTATCGACAAACCGCTCTTAAGAAGCGCCGCAGGCCCTATCTTTTCCTGTATTTTATCGTCTTGTTCTTAAGGCGTATGATCGCCGGTTATGACGACACTTCTCTGGACAAACAATACTGGGTTGAGCAAGGCTGGCTGCGGCAAAATCCTTTTCGTTCTTGACAGTTTGCTAAAAGCAAAAAGACCGGCTTTTCAGCCGGTCTTTCTTATTGCAGCTACTATGCAGAATCTTTAACACTCGCATCGACGAGCTTTTTATCGACGACAAAGGTCTGCGCCTTCTTTTCCGAAGACGGCAACACGTACATCACCGGCAGCATAACCTTTTCCATAATCCCACGTAACCCACGCGCACCCAAACCCTGCTCCAGCGCCAGTTCCGCAATCTTTTCAATCGCGCCATCTTCAAAAATCAATTCCACTTCATCAAGTTTCAACAGTGCCTCATACTGCTTTGTCAGCGAATTCTTAGGCTCCAGCAAAATCTTTATCAGGGTCTCTTTATCAAGCTCCTCCAACGCTGTGATCACGGGAATACGCCCGACAAGTTCCGGAATCATCCCGTATTTCATCATATCGGTCGGCACCACGTGCGCCAGCAATTCGCCCTTCTTCTGTTCACGGTTTTTCGAAATATCCGCCATAAAACCCATCCCTTTTCTGCCAATGCGCTTTTCGACAATCTTTTCAAGGCCGTCAAAAGCGCCGCCGCAAATAAAGAGAATGTTCTTCGTATTGATTTGTAAAAACTCCTGATAAGGGTGTTTTCTGCCGCCCTGCGGCGGCACATTAGCCGTCGTCCCTTCCAGGATTTTCAGCAGCGCCTGCTGTACACCTTCACCACTTACATCCCGTGTAATCGACATATTCTCGCTCTTACGCGAAATCTTGTCGATCTCATCAATATAGATGATGCCACATTCCGCCGCTTTAATATCCCCATCGGCTGCCTGAATCAGCTTAAGTAAGATATTTTCAACATCTTCGCCAACATAACCTGCTTCCGTAAGCGAAGTCGCATCCGTGACGGCAAACGGTACATTTAATTTCCGCGCCAGTGTCTCAGCCAGCAACGTTTTCCCACATCCGGTAGGGCCCAGTAAAAGCACATTACTCTTCTGAATCTCCACATCGCCGGCATCCACTTCATTTTTTCGTAAAATCCGCTTATAATGATTATAGACTGCCACAGAAAGTGTTTTTTTTGCCTCATCCTGACCGACGACATATTCGTCAAGATACGCTTTAATTTCCATCGGCTTTGAAATGTCTTTAATATTAAAGCTTTCCTCATCTATTTCGAGGCTATCGGCATTGCGTTTTGCCTGCGGCTTTTTTATACCTGATTTCCTGCCGACTTCGGCAATTCCGCGGGTAAACTCCGCATTTTTTTCATAAACCAAGATGTCTGCGCAACGCAAAACGCACTGCGAGCAAATACTCACATCCCCACTAACGATAATATCGATTTCGTCAGTCTGCACATTCCCGCAAAAACTGCACTCTTTGCTCATTATAGTTTTATCCATCCTTTTTCATCCAATTCACACCTTTATCGGGTGGTGACCACATCGTCGATCAAACCGTATTCTTTCGCTTCAAGCGCCGTCATAAAGTTATCGCGTTCCGTGTCCAGTGCAACTTTTTCAATCGGCTGCCCCGTTTGCACGCTTAATATCTCATTCAATTTATTACGCATTCTTAAAAGCCTGTTCGCATAAATCTGCACATCTGTGTTTTGACCTTGCGCACCGCCGAGCGGCTGATGGATCATCACTTCCGCATTTGGCAACGCAAAGCGCTTTCCTTTCGCGCCGGACGAGAGCAAAAACGCACCCATAGAAGCCGCCATTCCGATGCAAATCGTCGATACATCACATTTTACATAGTTCATCGTATCATAAATTGCAAAACCGGACGATATAGAACCACCCGGGCTGTTGATGTAAAAATTGATATCCTTCGTCGCGTCTTCTCCTTCTAAAAACAACAGTTGCGCGACGACTAAACTCGCCGTCGCATCGTTTACTTCACCTGTTAAAAATATAATTCGTTCTTTTAAAAGCCGTGAAAAAATATCGTAGGAGCGTTCTCCGCGTCCTGTTTGTTCCACGACCATCGGCACCAGATTCATATCCATGTCGATATCCTCCTAAAATATTTAAGTTTTACATACCGACGACGAATAATATAACTTATTCTTCTTCGGTATTTTGTGTCTCTTCGTTTTTCTTCACTTTTTCCTTTGTCGCCTTCGGCGCAGGCTTCTTTTCCGTTTCCTTTGCCTTTTTCGGTTGCGCTTTTTTAGCCGCGGGTTTCTTTTCCACCTTTACGTAAGCCATGACTTTATCCAGCAGCTTCGCCGTCTTTGCCTCGTCGCGAAACGCTTCTGTACTTTCATGATCCATGCGATTTTTCAAATCCTCAAGGGGAATGTTATACAGGGCAGAATATTTCTCGACGATTTCTTCGACATCCTTATCCGTCACGACAACGCCCTCGGCTTCTACCATCTTCTCAACGACATACTCGCCTTTAATCCGATCGATAGAATCCTGACGGATTTTATCTAAAATTTCTTTTACGCCGTCATTATCTTCTTGCCCAAAATACGCCTCGGGATCAATGCCGTTTTGCTGAAGCTGACGTTCAAAATCTTTCTTGTAAGCCTCTGCCCGCTCATCGATTTGCAACTCAGATATCACGACAGTAGAGTTTGCAATCGCCGTTTCGATAACCTGATTTTGCGCCTGCGTCTTTAATTCTTCTTCCTTGCGCGCCTTAATCTTTGCTTTAATATCTTTTTTCAATTCATCCAGTGTATCAAATTCGCTGACTTCCTGCGCAAACTCATCGTCCAGCACAGGCAGTTCCTTCTGCTTGACTTCGTGTACCACGACTTTAAAGGTAGCGTCTTTGCCCGCAAGCTGCGGTGTGTATTGTTCAGGGAAAGTTACGTTAACATCGACTGCTTCGCCTGCTTTTTTGCCGATCAGCTGATCTTCAAACCCCGGGATAAAGCTATTGCTGCCAATTTCCAGGCTATATCCTTCCGCTTTGCCGCCTTCAAACGCTTCACCGTCGACAAAGCCTTCAAAGTCGATAATCACGGTATCGCCTTTTTTGCTCGGCGCATCGCTTTCCAATAAGCGTGCATTCTTTTCACGCATACTTTCAAGCTCTTCTTTGGCTTCCTTCTCTTTTGCGGTATACTTCAAGGCTTTTACAGTAACCTCATTATAGTCTCCCAACGTCACTTCCGGCTTAAGCGCCACCTGAATCGTCAGTTTAAAGCCTGTCTCCGAATCCACTTCATCGATCGACACCATATACGGACGCGAAGCTACAGTCACTTCGCCGCTTTCCAGAATTTTTAAATATTCTTCCGGAAACGCTTCGTCAATGCCGTCTTCATAAAACACGCCTTTGCCGTAACGCATCTCGAGCATCGCACGCGGCACTTTACCTTTGCGAAAGCCATCCATACGATACTTTGATTTGTTCTTTGCATACGCCTTATCGATCGCTTTGCTAAAGTCCTCGGCGCCTACTTCGATTTTAATTGTTGCAGTACTGTTTTCAATTTTTTCTACCTTAAAAGCCATTTGTACCTCTCCTCTTTAACAATAACCATTTAATTTTAGCATAATTAAACGGCTATTTCAACGAATTTGTTCAATAACAAGTTCTTTTTCGGGCATTTTTTCTATAATCTCCCGGCTTTTCTCATTTTTAACATAAATAGATCCGTAATCGCATCCCAAGACGTCATCCTGCACGTAAACGTAAATCGTATTACCCTTTGCTGTTTTTAAGATTAGCACTTCCTGTACCTCACTGTCAAGATGCAAAGTTAAAACTTTGCCATCCGAAATAAGTGCTTCAATTTCTTTTAAAATTACTTTATCGGTCGTCTCGCGCATCTCTAAGACGACGCTGCGAAATAATTCATTTTCATACTTCACATATTCTGCACTTACCAAATTTTTAATCCCCATACCATTTAACATCAGGCGGGAATATAACACGGGTGCAAAAACTAAAAACTCAATAAAAAAAAAGATACACAAAAGGATGATGGCTTTTTTCTTGATATCCATCATCTTCAGCTTATCCAGCCAAACTGCCATCTTCTTTTTCATAAAAGCTCCTTTTTGGTCTCTGTTATCGGTTAATTATACTAATGTGGCAATATAAAGTCAATAAAATCCAGTTGTCAAAAAATCACATTCTATGTAATCTTATGGTTAGATATCCTTTGGTCATCGTTAAATTTAAATGCTATCAATTGAATGTTGGTTTCTGGCTAATAGATTGGTTTTGCAAGCAGGAGTTGCAGGGGTATTGTGATAAGAAATATTATGTTGTCAGTTTGATGTTTGGCTTTTCTTGTTTATTTATTCTCCGCGTTCTTCGCGCTTTTCCAGCGGATGAAAAAAAGCAGGGGTATGTTGAATGCTTAAGCGGAATCAGTGCGTCGCTTCGCACGCCGCAGCCTTTAAGCTTTCAATATGTATTGAAAGACACCCCTGCTTTTTCATGGCCGGATTCTTTTCAGGTATTCCTTTGGGGTCCTAATCAAACTCAATTGTTATTGGTTGAATGTCTATTTCTCGAGAATAACTTAATTTTGAATGTAACGCTCTGAGGTCATTACAAAGTTATTGTATTGTATGCGACATCAAGTGTTTCAAGTTAGAGAAACAGGATAGATTATAAACTTTTACCGAACTTAATTATTCACTCAAGCGCATATTCAATTACAAAGCCCTTGACCTTATCAGCCTTTAGAATTCAAGGGGAGACAATGGAGTAAATATTGAAAGCTCACAGGAAGACAGCCGGGAACTTGGCCGGCTCATACACGGCCAATTTCAGTGAGGCAGCACGGCCCACCAGTGGCCGTGCCTTGCCGAGCGACGTTTGTCTTCCGCTTGACCAGTGAGATCCCCCTTTGAATTCTAACCAGCCGCGGGGTTTTGCTGCGCTTTTCTCCTGTAGGAAAATCGCAAGGAGAATCGACAGTAAAAACATAGAAGTAAAAACAATGATTTATTTGTCTCTGGCATAGTAAGCTAGCTTTATCTGAAACTAATATCAACATAAAAACAGAGCTGTTATAAACAGCTCTGCCAATTCACCGTTATGATCATATGCCCATTAAATCCATTTTACTCAATATGGGTAATAAACCCAGTTTAACGGATCGTCTGTACTGCCATTAGATAAACGCACCTCCAAGACCCACTTCCAGTTTCGTCAAAAGCTCTTCCAAAACGAGCTTTACATCGGCC
>CALGIV010000020.1 GCA_937914785.1 uncultured Eubacteriaceae bacterium
AAACGGTTGCTTGCAGAGTCCTGTTTATCTGTTGCACACAGGCTATCTTTTTTTTCTGTTTTTGTCCGGATCTTCCATATCGTAATAAGGTGCTTTCTTATACTTTTTTATCGCCGCAATGATTCGGGACGGAAACGTCCGAATCTTATTATTATAATGTTTGACCACCTGATTATAATATTTTTTTGCCTGATAAACATCTTCCTCATTATCTTCAAGCAATTCCTTTAAAGTCTGAAACTGCTCCTCTTCTTTCAGGCGCGGCTCAAGGACTACGATCAGGCGCGTCGTCGCATTCGCCAGCTTTCCTTCACTCTTTGCACGTTCCTGCGGCACATTCGAAGGCGCACCCTGATTTAAAATAACTTTTTCAGCCGCTTTACACTCCTGTGGCGCAGCTTCCTTTCCCAACTCCAGCAAATCTTTTGTCATTTCGTAACGTTGAAGCAGATATGTATCCAAATTTTCATACGATTTTTCCATCATCATATGCAGCCTCTTTAACGAACTGCTCGCCAACGAAAACATCAACGCCAAAAGAATACCCAAAAAACCAACTAACAACAATAACGCCTGCCACCACATAATTACCACCTCTTCACAGTCATTTCGATAAAATACTGTTTTATTATATCATAAAATTATATAATATAAAGATAAAGTTTTGCCCAAATGTAGTATCGGATATCATCTGTCGTCATTTTTAATATTTTATCCATTGACAATTCCTGCATATCTGATGTATAATAAACTGAAAATTATTCCGGGGTGAAATTCGTGGAAGAGCTGACGGCATTAAAAGAAATCTTAAATTATGAACGACCAATTGATTGGGACAGTCTGCCCGATATTGAATTATATATGGACCAGGTGCTGACGTATATGCCACGCCAACAAGTCGCCTATAATCAGGAGATGCACTTAACCTCCTCAATGATCAATAACTACATCAAAGAAGGGTTGCTTTCTCGTGCAAACGGCAAGAAATATTCGCGCGAACATCTGGCCTATTTAACCATCGTCTGTGTATTAAAACAGGTGTTGACGGTAAAAGACATTGCGGTGTTATTAAATCAGGAATCTTTGAAAAAAGAGACCCCTGATTTATACCGTACATTCAACGAAACGCTCGACTTTACACTATCCCAAACTGCCGAGTATCTGTCAGAGAGCGCCGAGGCAGTCAAAGATCTCTCACAAATCGCACTCAATATGGCGATTGCCAGTTATGCAAATAAATTGGCTTGCGAACGCATCATCGACATCATTCGCCAGGAGACCGAAGAGGTTTCTGACAGCGATAAAAAAGATAAATCGAAAAAATAATATATTGTTTTTGAAAGGGATAAGAAAATGGATAGTTATGTTATTATTACTGATTCCTCTTGCGATCTGCCTATGACAATCGTAAAAAAGCGCGGCTTAAATGCGTTGCCGCTTTCTGTTCTGGTTAAAGGAAATGAGTACAAAAATTGCCTCGATGAAAGAGAAATTACAAACAAGAAATTTTACGCGCTGTTGCGCGAAGGTGAGACCGTCAGCACATCGGCAGTCAATGCCAATGCTTTTGAAAACGCGATGGAAGCCGAACTGCAGCAGGGAAAAGACGTATTGGTTCTCGCATTTTCTTCCGGATTAAGCAATACATACAACGCTGCCGAGATCGCTGCAAATGAATTGCGGGAACGGTACCCGGAGAGAAAAATCCTTGTCTCAGACACACTCTCCGCATCAATGGGCCAGGGACTGCTCGTCGAACTTGTTTTTCGCCAACAGGACGCGGGCGCATCGATCGAAGAAGCGTATGCTTACGCCGAAGATATCAAGCTGCGTGTTGCCCATTGGTTTACCGTCGATGATTTGAAACATCTTCAACGCGGCGGCCGCATCTCGCACACCGCTGCACTGTTAGGTACCATGCTTCACGTAAAGCCCGTCCTGCACGTCGATAATGAAGGTCATTTAATTAGTGTCTCAAAGGCAAGGGGCCGACGCGCTTCGCTGAATGAGTTGATTAAAAGAATGGAAGAAAGTGTGATCGACCCGGTAGACAGCCCTGTTTTTATCAGTCACGGCGACTCTAAAGAAGATGCGCAATACCTCGCAAATAAAATTAAAGAACGTCTTGGCACGAAAGAAATTGTCATCAGCTACATCGGTCCGGTTATCGGCGCACATTCCGGCCCCGGCACCATCGCCTTATTCTTCGTGGCGAAACAGCGATAGGCAATGAAAAAAATCCTTATTGTCGTCGATTATCAGAACGACTTTGTCGATGGCAGCCTTGCTTTTGACGAGGCGCCGTTACTTGAAGGAGCCATTACGAACAAAATAGAACAATACCTTCACAATGGCGATACCGTAGCTTTTACGTTCGATACACACGATGCCGATTATCTGCAGACGCAGGAAGGGGCTAACCTGCCCGTCGAACACTGTATCCGCAATACGAAAGGCTGGGCGCTCTACGGAAAAGTCGCCGCATATTGTACAGAAGATACGCCCCGCTTTTACAAAGAGACTTTCGGCAGTCTTGAGCTGGCTAATTATTTGAAAGAGCAGCAGTTTGATGTCGTCGAACTCGCCGGACTTGTATCCAATATCTGCGTCTTATCAAACGCTGTACTCGCAAAAGCCGCTCTTCCGGAAGCAGACATCATCGTTGAGCGCGCACTGACAGACAGCTTCGATAAAGACTTACACGAAAAAACCTTTGATATCTTAAAGGGTATTCAAATCAATGTACTATAATCACATCAAACAGCCTTCCAAAGGAAGGCTGTTTTTTCTAATCTCTTTCTTAAAGTTCCATTTCCGAAAACCAAACATCAAACTGACAACATCACAACTTATCATAATGCCCTCAAAACCTGCATTCAAAAACACCCAACCGCCAATAACACAACATCCACCACAACTCTTTACGATGAACCAAGGGAAAATAAAAAAGCCATTACTCTGCGGCCTCTAATCGCAAAGCAACAGCCTTTATACAATACAGCCTACCCTTCCACCCTCACCGTACCATCTTTATCAATTTGCACCCGCATCCCACTTTTCACATACGCCAAAAATTCTTCACCGAGGCAATCGATCGCGATGATTTGATTCTTGCCCCATACGGCTGCCAGAATGATGCCGGCAGCAGCCAGTGAATCGATATGTTCGCTGAACAACATCGCCGCAGGCGCAATGCCCATATCACAGGCCGTCTGCAAGACCATCCCACCCGTCGTACTGCCGATCGTCTGCGGCAGGCATAACGCCTTGCCTGTCAAATTCCTGCCATACAACTCAGGGTTGTTCTGATCTCCGCAGAGGGCTTCTTTCGGATTATTCTTCATCGCACTCTTCTGAAACGTCGCCAGCGTGTTCACGCCAACGGTTGAAACGATTGCTTCTCCGCTCCAGTCTTCCGCTAAAACAACCCTGCCTTTGAATTCTTTTGCCATTTAAATACCCTCCTTCCCACAAACCCGTTCAAGCACTTCTGCGTCGGTATAATATCTGGCCATCGTATATGTGCGCAGTTTATTCGAATTCGTCATAACGGCCTTCTTGCCGGCAATCGGGTTATTCATATACATCAACGGACAAATCGATGTCAGCGTCGCACCTGTTTGAAGCAGGCGCCGGTAGTTTTCCGTCTTTTTAAACGCCTCAATGACGTCCGGTGCACTTGTCAGCACGGTGCGCACCTGCACCTTTGATTTCCCATTTTTTTCCAAATTTTCCGTCAGCGCCGCTGTCCAATCATCCAGTTGACTTAAACTTAAGTGCGGGCAGCCGATAAAACATAATTTGGGTGTCGCCTCTTTATCCTTCCACATAATCGGATAGCCGGCGATCGTCTGCTCGAGCACCTTATCATCAACGACAAACGTCTGCGCTCCTTCTTTAATGAGTGCCCTGCCGTGCTCTTTCGCTTCCGGCGTCAGGTTCTCAACGTGGAACAGCCCCACCGCACCATTCGAAGCCGTCGCAGCACCCATATCCTTCAAATACGCCTGTGCTCTTGCATCGATCTCCGTACCGAGATATGGATCCAACCCAACGATATACGGCACATCCTCCATCACCTTTAAGCCAATAGCGCTGCCCAATACCTGCGCTTCCGGAATTTTCGACGTTTTAACTTCGATAATCCAGTCTGCTTTACGGCCCTCGTCGGTTAACAAACCGAAGTACGGTACGACGCCTGCAATACTGCCGAACAGCTCGATTAAAGCGCTGTTGCGGTTACACCGCGCGCCGAGCACGCTGTTCGCATAAACCACAGCCGAAGACTCTGCCCAGGAAATAACATCGCCCTTCTTCGGAATATTGCCGACTTGCTCAAGATAGCACGTACAGCTAAAAGCATTATCATCCTTTAGTCCTACTTTTTTCAACTGCGCTTCGTAATCATCTTGTTTCGTATACATAAACTTATTAAAGACAAGCTTTTCGATAAAATTACACTTGACATTCTCGTAATCCAGCGGCCTGGGGTCCATCGTAAACTTCTCTTCCGTCACAATGCCCGCCTGAATCAGCTCATCCATAATGTTATAGACCGGCGTAATCATCCCCAACCCAAAGGAAGTGACCAGATGGGAGGCTTTGTGCGTCAGCGGCACCATCTTCTCCGCATCAAACGTATCGCCATACAATACGAGCGTACGCATAACCTTCTGCATCGTCTCGCCCTGGCTGCCTTGGAGAATGGCCTTCTCCTCATCTGTGAGTTTCATTTTATATTCCATAGCATCCTCCTACAACGACATCGCGAGACGATAGCCTGCACGAACCGCTTCGGCAACTTTACCTGCGCGCGAAGAGTCACCGATGTTATAGATCTCCGCTGCAACATAATCTTTTACACAATCGTAATAATACTGATTTTCACTCTTTGCACCGGCGGATAAGATAATCAAATCCGCTTTCAAAAACTGCCGTTCTTCTTCAACTTTGATTTCCTTCGCCAGCGGATTTTCGATATTCGACGGCAAAATCGGCGTCCACGTGACGTACGGATCCGGCACAGTCGGCGAGACATTGCGCACAAACTCTATGCCGTCATCCATCACCTTCGTCAGGCGCGCGCAATTCATGAGCTCAACGCCCGCCCGCTCCAGATAATGAATCAAATGGCCGCGGTTCGCCGTACAGACACCCTCCATAAAGTACTCCATCATCTCGAGAACTTTGACGTTCTTTCCGCGTTCATATTTTAAATAATACGCCGTTTCACAACCGACGACCCCGCCGCCGACGACGACGATATTTTCCGCCGTATCGACTAAGCCCGGATCGTTTAATACATCCACCCCAAAGACGACGTTTTTATTGTCAATGCCTTCGACAGGCGGCTTTAGCTGCTTTGTACCAAGTGCCGTAACGACGATGTCGTAGCCAATTTCTTTCAATTGCGCCGGGGTGATATCGACATTCGTATGCACGTTAAACCCATCTTCCCTGCTGAGTTTTTCAAGCTGTTTTTCAAGGTAGACGCGATAGTTATACACTTCGTATTTACCCTTCATCATGCCGCCGGGATTCAGCATCCCGCCGACTTTACCGCTCTTCTCATAAAGGTCCACGCTGTGGCCCTTTGCCCGCAGCGTCGTCGCCGCGGTGATCCCCGCGGGTCCTGCGCCGATGACGGCAATTTTCTTCACTTTTACAGCTTTCGGTATCTGAGCATCAAATTCAATTTCAAACGCCGTGCGCGGATTGACGGCGCACTGTGGATGTCCGCCTTCGACAAACTCATTAATGCAGGCTTCCTGACAACCGATACAGGGGCGGATTTCCTCCACCTTGTTCGCATACGCTTTCTTCGGCCAATCGGGGTCTGCAAGTAGCGGGCGCCCCAGCATTACCATATCACACTGCCCGTCGCGCAGCGCTTTCTCCGCAAGGTCGGGATAACCCAATTTCCCGACGGCCACGACCGGCACCTTCTCACCAGCGTTGGAGACGATATTCTCTTTTTCAAAATATTCTTTCGCCATCTTTGAAATATCGAGGAAGCACCCCGCAGGCATCGTTGCCGGCGGATGCGGCAGCCACCAGTTGTCGTAGCAGCCCAAATCCACATCAAAGATGTCGACGCCGGCCTTGACAAGGTTTTTCATATATTCCAGCGTCTGCGCCGCCGTGCGGCCATTTTTAAACTTCTTCAATCCTTTTTCCGTATCCATCTTATCGCCATACGTCTCATCGAGTGCACACGACATATCGATGCGGTACATAATCGGATAAGCATTTCCACAGCGCCGGCGGATTTCCTTCACCATATCGATGCCGAACAACTGCCAGTCGCTGTATTTACCCATCTTACGACGGTTAAAGGCCGGATTCGTCACTTGGTCAAGCAAATATCCTTCGTGTCCGTGCAGATATACGCCGTCAATGTTCGCGGCCTTTGCATCCGCCGCAGCCTGCCCGGCGTTCTTGATGATCTTGTTTAAGCTGTGGTTTGACAACCGCTTACACGGCACAGCAGGCATATAAAAGTTCGGATTCCACGAAGCTGATACCGGCAGCTTTTTCTGCGTAATCAGGCATTGTGGATTACCGACCCTGCCCAATCCGGGCGTAAGCTGAATAAAAAATACTGCGTCATGCGCATGGCACTTTGCCGCGATATCGCGCCAGGCCCCATACCGCGTGCGGCTTCTGTCGATGCGTGGGAAATAGGACAACTTATCCAATTCGATCAGCGAAGAGTCGATGCCGAAACTGATGGGAACCAGCCCGGAGGTAATGAGCCCAACGCCGCCTTTTGCACGCTCTGCAAAATAAGAAATCATCCGCTCGTTCGGGCGCCCGGTCTCCTCAGCCATCGAGATGTTTCCCATCGGCGCCATTACCAACCTGTTTTTAACCGTCAGTCTGTTGATTTTAATTGGCGAAAAAATGTTTTCATAAGGATAGAGCTCATTGGTCATTTGGGGAATATCAAAACCATTCTCCCACCAATTGCCATAACTGTCTACCAATTCTTTAACGGTTGCATTATAGTTGTCACTCATCTATTATCATCTCCCTTAAAAATTTAATATCTTTCATAAATGAAAATAACGATCTCAGATAAAAATCAACAAAGGCTCCATAAAACGGAGCCTTAAAGAAAGTATTCGCATTTCTGCTTCGTTTTATAAAAGAAACTTACCAATCTTCCAACAAACGCAGTTAAACCTTTACAAATATTATACTACAAAACATACTTTTTTTTCAAGTCTGAAAAATGTTTTGCCTTGTAATCGAGCAAAAAGCTGATAAAGTCCACCTTTTTCTTTTGGTTGGCAAATGCAATGGCCTCATTGATCGTCTCGGTTGTAAACAGTTCGCCAATTTGCGTCATACGCTGCATCGTCTCAACATTATAATCCAACATCACAATCCGAACAATCTTTTCCTTGTTGTCATCGACAAAAACCGTATAGGCTTCCCGCGCCTCCTGACCCCACTCGTCTATCGCGTCCAACCGGCTGATCAGCATCATCAATTTGCCGGGAAAGCACTTCACGTATTCAAACATCTCGTCATAGGCGTCATAATCCATATGATAGCCATCTTCACTTAATGAAAAATTTTTCACGTGTGCTTCGCGAAAGGCTTCGCTGCCGAAAGCGCATTTCGGCATTGCCACAAAGGTTCGTTCCTGCCAGTCGTTATCGATATACCGCACGACGAGCGGTGTGACGATATCACGGATCAGGTCATAAATTTCCAGACACGGCGCCTTGGTACGGCGCAGCACCAGCGTATCGAACCGTCCGCACCCCTCAAAACATCCGCCGCCGATGGAAGCGATGCTGTCCGGAATGCTCACGCGCTCAAGCGTCCGGCATTCACTAAACGCACCGAAACCAATGAAGTTCACGTTATTCGAAACGTAAATGTCGCTTAGCGCATAACACCCGCTGAACGCCCAGTGCCCAATATAGTCGACCTTGTCGGGAATATAGATTTGTTTAAGCTTTTTGCATTCATAAAAGGCTTCATCTCCTACCGAAGTGATGCCCTTGGGCAGCACAACCTTCTCAAGCCTGACACATTCTTTAAAAAAACCGTCTCCCAAAGCGCGCATTTCGTCCGGCAGGGCAATTTCTTCAAGCTTTGTACAGCCGCTGAACACACTATCGCCCATCTTTGTAACTCCCGCAGGAATCCTCATATGCGAAAGCATCCTGCACGTGCCGAAAACGCCTGTGCCGATCTTTTTCAAAGAAGCCGGCAGGTCGATGCGCACGAGCCGTGCACATCCATAAAATGCGCGGTCTTCAATCACTTCAATATCTTCATGCAGCTTTACCCTGCCCAAGTTGCTGCACATCTCAAAAGTCCGGTTTTCAATACGGTGCACGCCCTTTGGAATCTGCACCTTGGCCAAAATCCGGCAAAATGAGAACGCCTTTGCCCCTACTGTTTTCATCCCAGCCGGCAATGCTACTTCCAAAATCCGACTGCACCCTGAAAAAATCCCTTCTCCCACTTCTTCAAGCGTTTCCGAAAGCCGTACATTGCTCAAATAATTGCAACCGGTAAACGCGTACGCGCCGGCCGATAAAACACCATCACATATGTCTGCTTTTGTCATATTGCGGCAAAATGCAAACGCCCGTTCATCGATGAACAAAACGCTGCCGGGAATCCTCAGCGAAACGATATGCCGGCATTCTTCAAAAGCGCTTTTGGCAATTCTTTTTACAGGTTTGCCGTCAATTTCTTCCGGTATGACAAAATCCGAGGGAATGTCTCCCTCGTATCCTGTAATGGCAATGCCGCCTATATTTTCTTCAAAATGATACTGCAATCTCAGCGCTTGCATAAAAACCTACTCCTTACAGCTCCAGCAACATATCATCCAATCGCGTTAAATCATCCAAAATCGCTTTTTCCTTCTGTTCGAACAACAACTCTTTATTGTACTTGATAAACGTATCGTTTTGATGTTCGGTCAAGAATCGAATGCAATGGTAGTTATACGTCAGTTCCGTAACAAACACGACGATCTCCTGACCACTGCCAAACGCACGCTCCACAAAAGCAAACGCATTATCGAGATAACCGTTAATTTTCTCGGCTTCTTTTGCCTCATTCTCTGTTCTTTCCGAGAAATAAGCCCTGACGTGCTCAAAGGCTTTTTCACCGCCGTCGGCGCACGCTTTACGCGAATTCTCGATATACATATCCATCAGCTTTAACATATCGAGATGAATTTCTTTCGACTTCTTGTCAAAACGTTTATTCTCGATTTTATTCATCACTTCTGCTTCCGCTTCGTTGTAGTAAGCGATGACTTCTTCCCAGTTAAACTTTTCTTTCGTATACAGATCGCGCAGCTCTTTCAAGTGCGCATATAAATTCACCGTAATTTCTTCTTCCTTTAAGAATTCAAACATATAAGTCGCAAGTTTCTCGATCAAAATACTGATAAAACTCAGTCTTTCGTCGAAGAGCGCATTTCGAATCTTCGCCATATCACTCTGAGCACTTTCGCCAAGCAGGATATGGTCCATATTGTAGTCTTTTTTATACTTATTATACAAATCATAATAGTTGGCAAAGTGTGTCGCAACGTCCCGGTGCTGGAGATACTGCATAATCAATTGCTTCTTGACCGGCATATTCAACTCCTCGCGCATCCGGATTACCTGCGAAAGGTCATCCCAGCCGCGCGCCGTGACGATCTCTTTGCCATCTACGGTGCTTTCTACTTTATAGAAATTGTTCTCATTCAAATCCAGATAGCTGATAATCGCATTATGCAGCTTATATTCCGTCGCATAACGCTTCCATACTTTGTAATTGGGCGTCACATCCATCAGCAGCACTCTGTCAAGGGTCACGGCATCAAATTCTTTAACGCTCTTGTTATACTCCGGCGGATTGCCGGCTGCCACGATAACCCAGCCATCCGGCACTCTGTGCTGGCCAAACTGCTTATACTGCAGAAACTGCAGCATTGTCGGCGCCAATGTTTCTGAAGCACAGTTGATTTCGTCGATAAACAAAATACCTTCTTTCAATCCCGTCTTTTCCATCGTGTCGTAGACGGAGGCGATAATTTCACTCATCGTGTACTCAGTGATTTTATAGTCTTTTTCACCGTATCTCTTCTCACTGATAAAGGGCAGCCCGATCGCACTCTGGCGCGTATGGTGTGTAATGGAATAAGCGACCAATCCAACGCCGATTTCCTGGGCAATCTGTTCCATAATCGCCGTTTTGCCAAGTCCCGGCGCGCCGATGAGCATTACCGGACGCTGGCGCACACGGCTGATGGCATACTCACCGTACTTATTCTTCTGCAGGTATACCTTGATGGTATTTTTAATTTCGTTTTTCGCTTCGTAAATATTCATTTCGTTCTCCCCTTTAATGATATCCTAATGCTTCTATTTCATCCGGCGTTAAGATCAGTTTGATCGCCCACGGCGGCACCGATACGTTCACGGCCGATTCTTCGACAAAAACAAATGCCGTGTCGTAATGGGGGGCGCGGTCCGGAAAAACGCCGAAACCATCCGTAAAATAAATCAGCCCTTTTAAATTGTCAAACGCCTTTTCCTCGACGAGGTTGTCGACGTACTCAAACACCGGCCTGAAATCCGTCCCACCGCTGCCGTACATCGCAAACTCTTCCAGCAGCTCTTCCATTTCCTGCTTGTTCGTGACGACGTCATCCCGTTTGATTTCCGCATCACACTGAATGATGTGAATCTTCACTTTTGAAGCAAATGCTTCGGTCGAAAACAGAATGGAATACGTGTAATCCAAAAATTTATGAACCAACGTGTTCGACGTACTGCCCGACGTATCGATCGCGATGACAAACTCGCGCACTTTGTTGATTTCTTTATATTCCAGCGGCTCGACGAGCGGCATATTCTTATACATATTCAGCCCGAACGTGTAATAAATATAGTCAAATTCCTCGTCGTTGATCTGCTGCTCTTCCTGCAGAACGGCAAACTTGCGCAAAAACTTGCGGTAGTCATATTTCTTGCGGTTATGAATCTGCAGGATTTTTACCAGCTCTTCGCTCTCCTCGCCCATCTCTTTAGAAAACAATTCCAGATCCACCTCGATCTGCTCACTGATTTCTTCCCACTCCTTGCGCATCTCTTCGAGCTGCTCCTCACTGAACCGCTCCTCATCAATCTGCTTTAAATCTCCCTGTTCTTCATCCTGTTCTGAAGATTGATCCGGATCCTCATCCAGCATCGTCGACTTTTGCGCTTCATCCAAGTTGTCTTCATCGTCCTCATCGCGCAATTCGTCGTCTACATCAAACTCCTCTTTCGTGTTGATGCGTTCCTTTTCGTCGTCATCCATCCCGCCCTTCGACTTGTTGATTTTATACCAATATTCGTGGTTGTCCAGATAAAACAAGTCATAGGCTTCGGCTGCCAGCTTAAACAGTTCTTCATCGCTGAGCAACTTGTGGTAGATGGATTCCGCATTCTTATATTTCAAATCTGCAAACGCCGCGTACACCGCTTCTTTTTTCGGCTTGTCGATATCGTAGACGATCACGTCGGATGGAATATCGTCCAAAACGTATTCGATCGCAATATCACACGCCAAATCCCAGACTTCCTGCTGCCTGCGAATCCCTTCCAATGGATGTTTGAAGATACAGTGCATCAGCATATGAATCTGCGCGCGATTGCACAAAAACCGGCTTTTTTTATACTGTTTAATCAAAAAATCCGGATTATATACCACCATCCGACCATCCGTCTGGATGCTCGGGATGTTAAAATCCGGCCTTGTGCGCAGCTTGTTCATCGCATAATCCAAAAAACGCAATGACACACAAATTTCATTGCGTGATAAATCGACTATCTTTCTTGCCAGCGCATTTTGAAGCTGCACAATTTCAAATTTCAGTTCGTCCATACTACCCTCAATAGTTTCTTCAAACATATGCAAGCGACAAAACGCCTCTTATGTTCACAAGTAGTCATTATACCATAAAAAAGATTGATAATAAAGGTTTTATGCTCGAAATAGACTATTTTAATTATCAAAAATATGACAAATAATAAGATCGCCTCTTATTCTAATAATACCTTAAATTAAACTTAATTCATTCTCGCGCATTTTTTAGTTTTTCACATATTTTCTCCGCCGTTTTCATCCCGTCAATCGCACTGCTGATAATGCCGCCGGCATAACCACTTCCTTCACCCGCCACATACAAACCGCCGACGTTAATTGATTCATTCTGCGCGTTGCGCAGAATCCGAATGGCCGAAGACGTCCGGCTTTCCACAGCAGTCAACATCGCATTCGCGCTGTCGAAGCCGTTCATCCGGTGCCCAAAAGCCCTCAACGCCCGCTGTAATACCATCGTGATTTCTTTATCAAAACAACTGCCTATATCCGCTTCCTGCACGCCACAAGTGTTACTCGGTACAACCTCTCCAAACCCTTTGAGATCGGTCGTATTCAAGAACGCCCCCACCGGCATCACAGGCGCCTTGTAGCTGCTTCCGCCGAGCAGGTAGGCCCTGTTTTCCATACGGCGTTGATAGGCAATACCCGCCATTGGGTCCTCCAGATCAAAATCTGCACCGCCAACACCGACGACAACGGCACTGTTCGTATTTACCTCATCGCGCCCGGCATAGCTCATCCCATTGACACACAATGTTCCTTCTTCTGTCACACACGGCACGACAACACCGCCCGGGCAATTACAGAAGGTATACGCACCTCTACCGGAAGGATCCTGATAGCGCATAATGTATTCAGCCGCGGGCAACGCCGCCTTGCCGTAATGGCCGCCGTAACTCATACGGTCGATGTCTTCCCGCCTGTGCTCGATGCGCAGTCCGACGGCAAACGGCTTGGCCTGCATCGCACAGCCGCTTCGCTTTAGCATCTCATACGTATCCCGCGCACTGTGCCCGCAGGCCAGCACGATGACCGCCGCCGGGATTTCTGCCTCCTTACATACCGCTGCGCGCAGTCGCCCGTCTTTAATGTCAATTGCCTCCAGCTTCGTAGCGAAACGAAACTCTGCACCCAAACGCATCATTTCATCCGTCATATTTTCAACTGCGCGCCGCATGCCATCCGTGCCCAAATGCGGGCGGCTGTCGTAGCAAATCGACGATTCCGCGCCAAATTTGACGAGCGTATCGAAGATAAACTGCTGACGCACATTATCCTTACTGCGGCTCGTCAGCTTTCCGTCTGAAAACGTCCCCGCACCCCCTTCGCCAAAGCAAATATTGCTGTCCGCGGCAAAAACACGGTCTTTTTCAAATGCCGCGACGTCTTCTATACGACGGGCAATACGCTGCCCACGCTCCAAAACGATGGGCATGATCCCGTACTTTAAAAACGTATAAGCGCAAAAAAGCCCGGCAGGCCCCGCACCGACGATGACGGGACGCTGCCCCGTATTTACGCGCGGAAAAATCACAGGCTTTTTCTCTTCCGTATATTTTGGTATATGTTTTTGATTTACGGCGCGCTTCGTATAAAACACGACCGTATATACATAGTAAATATCGACTGCTTTTTTACGTAAATCCAATGAGCGCCGCCGGATTTCGACATTGGTGATATCCGCTGCGTCAAAGCCCGCCTTCTCTGCGATGACTTCACGCAATTCACGCCTGTCATAAATGCTGACTGCAATATCTCTTAACACATAGGCCGGCATTTACGTCCCCGCCGTCCGCTCGATTTTCAGCGTCACCATAATTTTCGGAACCTCACCGTCCTGTTCGACGATTTTAACCGCCTCAGCATCGTATACATACGACGCTTCAACAACAGTATCGGCCGTCTCCTGGCCGGTCAGCGCCACAGAGATATTGATACCGACGACATCAGCGTCCCGGCTGATAATCTTGACCTGCTCCGGTGCCAGCGTTGCCGATGTAATTTTATACCCTTCGGCAACATTTCCTGTAAATTCAATTTCCCTGTTGATTTCCGCCACCTTCGCATAGCCGACAAGGATTTCTATCTCAACCGTATCAACAGCTTCGCCGTCGATACTGAAGGCCACCTTTTCCACAACTTGATCATTCTCGTCATAAGCGGCCAATTCAACGATGCGCGTCTCATCTGCAGAAAGATTCTCCTGCACGATCGTCGCGCGTACGCTTTTAACCTGACGTACAGCCGATTCTGCCCCCGTGATATCCACCATTGTTGAACCCCCAACGATCGTCGTCGAAAACAACGCGATACCTCGGGGCAGGTTACCGCTCGTATCAATTTCGATCTGCCGCTGCTGGGTGATGATATTTTCCACGACGATATCGATTTTGTCCGGCGTAATCACAGTGCCTGAACCGTCGATGCCGTAAGGATAAGAATCTATGCGTACAGAACGCGAATAGGTCCCCGCTTCTGTAATATCCGATATATTCACATAAGC
>CALGIV010000021.1 GCA_937914785.1 uncultured Eubacteriaceae bacterium
CGATGAGCTTAAAGACTTTATTGCACAGAAAGGCACGAACTTAGAATATGGGGCGCGGCCGCTGCGCAGAACGATCCAGACGGTTATTGAAGATCCGCTGAGTGAAGAAATCCTGTTGGGACAGGTCGATAAACTGAAGAAAATTGTTGTTGATGCAAACGAAGAGAAAGTGGTTTTTGTTCAGAGTTGAACAGGGCTGTAAAATAAAAGAAGCTGTTGCTTTACGATTTTAAATCGTAAGGGAATGGCTTTTTTCTTTTCTTTGAATTTCTTGCACTTTTGTGCTGTATAAAGAAAGAATTGAAAATACAAAGCGTAGAGAAAGGAAGTTCGATTGCATATTTGTTTTTTAGATAGGAGTTTGTTTTTGCAAGCGAGTTTTGGGGTCGTTATGATAATTGTTATGTTGTCGGTCGGTTGCTTGGCTTTGTTTGTTTGTTTTTTTGCCTTCTTCGCGCTTTTCACCTGCAGGAAAAGCGCAAAGGAAAAGGAATTGGAAGTACAAAACATAGAAGAAACAATGATTTATTTATTTCAAGCATATGTAGAGTGGTTTCAAGAGTAGAACTTTGCAGTTATTGTGACAACTGTTATTTAAAGTCGATCTTTCTTTTATTGTTGATTCACTGAACAATCCACGCTTTTCCAAAGCCGAACCTTTCAGGTAGCCTTTTAGAAACATAAAAAGATCATCGCGGTATTCTTCGGCCTTGTTTGACGAGCCGATCATAGGTGGTTGATGCTTTTTATAAAGGTTTGTGTTATCGGATGAAGCGCTTAAACAACTTTGGCCCGAAATTGAAAAGCAGAATGCCGCAAAGGATAATGCTGCCGCCGATTATTGTGGCTTTATCCGGCGTCTCTTTAATCAGCGCAAAGCCGAGCAGGGTAGTCAGAAAAGGCGTGAGAAACATATAGTTGCTTACAGAGGAAGCCTTGTCAGCTTTTTCAAAGGCCTTGGCCCACGACAGGAACGCGAGCGCGCTTGAAAACACGCCCAAAATGATGATATAGGAAAATTGTATCGGCGGTGCGGCTTTTATTTCGCCGATTGAGGCGGGGAAAAAGATGAGTAGCATCAGCGTGCCGAAAAACATGCTGAACGAGGACACCTGAAGGGCGCTGTAGGTTCTGGTCAGACGACGCTGCAGTAAGTTGTAGAAGCTAAAGCTGATCGCGGCGAGGATGAGCCACGAAATACCGCTGTTAACAGAGAAAATGCCGTTGATCAACGTCAAGATAAGAACGCCTGCAAATTCGATGAGGATGGCGACCCATTGAAAGACTGCAAGTTTTTCCTTATAGAGTCTGTTGGCAATCAGTGCGGTAATTATCGGAGAGGCCGCGATTAAAATGCTGCTGGTAGAGGCGCTGACGTAGCTTGTTCCGATGTTAAAAGCAATTACGTAAATGAAAAAGCCCAGTGTGCCGGCAAGGATAAACCAAGGCAGGTCTTTCTTTTTTGGAAGCGGCATTTTATTGATTAAAGCGACGACAAGCAGTGTGGCGGAAGCAACGATATAACGCAGGACGCCCAATGAAAAGGCGGAAAAGTGTTGCAGGCTCAGGCGTGTCAATACGTAGGATAATGCCCAGAAAATAATGGTTATTAAAGCGAATGGATGGTAGCTATTACGAAACTTCATTTTTGCACCGCCTCTTTACTTCCTTCCAACAATCTGCTACTATTAAATCAAAATAAATTGGATTAGTAAATAGCCGATTGTTGTATAATTTTAAAGATCCAATTTATGAGGTGGAAGAGTTGATCCTTGAGATTGACAAACGAAACAAACGCACGTACGCTGTGCAGATTTACCGACAGATTCGCACGAAAATTTTAAACGGTGAAATTGCAGCCGGTGAACGTCTGCCGGCAAGCAGGGTATTAGCCGATGAGGTGGGCGTCTCGCGTAATACGGTGGTAAACGCTTATGAAATGCTGATTGCAGAAGGCTTTGCTTACAGTATCACCGGTTCCGGCGTCTACGTGCTTCAGGGGGCCATTCTGTCAGAAGAGAGAAAGATCGCAAATTATACGGTGGATGCCTTTGCTGTTGAAGACGTCGATGCGACAGCCATCCGCTTTGACAGCGGGACGCCAGCGCTGGAGTTCTTTCCACGGGCAAAGTGGAAAAAATATCTATCACAGGCATATCTTCAGGCGCCGATTTCAGCGCTTGGTTACGACCTGCCTCAGGGCAGGCCGGAGTTAAGAAGTGTTTTGGCGCGTCATTTAAAAAAGACACGCGGCATCAGTTGTGATTCAGAGCAAATTCTGATTACCAGCGGAACGAAGCAAGGCTTAAACCTGTTGGCAAAAGTGTTGATTGGACAGGGTGACGAGGTGCTCATCGAGGAAGTGACAAATGACAATGTCCGGCGCATCTTCGCTTATCACACGGATCGAATTACCCCTGTCGAGCTTGACGCCGAAGGCATCAGGACGGACAAGCTGCCGCCGGATGCTTTGCCGTCGCTGATATTTGTAACGCCGATGCATCAGTTTCCGATGGGTGGTACGTTGTCGATTCAAAGGCGGCTTGAATTGGTGCGCTATGCACAGGAAAAAGGCTGTTATATTGCCGAAGACGATTACGACAGTGAGTTCTGTTATACGGGCTTTCCGCCGCGCTCGCTGTATGAGTTGGATGCTGAGCGTGTTATTTATATCGGCACATTCAGTAAAACGATGTTTCCTTCACTGCGGCTGGGATATCTTGTGTTGCCCCCCGCGCTGGCAGAGCGATTTCGGGAAATGAAACGGTTGAATGACCACCATTCAAACTCGATGAATCAGCTGGCATTGATGCGTTTTATTGAGTCGGGCGACTTGGCGCGGCATATCGGCCGGATGAAAAAACGCTATAAAGACCGGCGGGATACGCTGTTATCGCTTTTGACAAAATATTTTCCCCAGAATAAAACGGTCGGTGAGAAAGCAGGGATGCACGTGGTATCTGCTTTTCCCGGGGTGAATTTTGAGGAGAAATTGCTCGATAAAATCCGCGCTGCCGGCGTATATGTCATACCTGTCGAAGCACATACACTCGTGAAGGGAAATCATCGGGATGAACTGATTTTGGGATACGCGCATCTTGATGAAGAAGCGATGGAGCAGGGGTTGAAGATTATAAAAGATATTTTGACTGAGAACGAGTGAACAGGTGAGTTTGAATGGAAAGATGATGCAGCATATTGGTTTCTTAGCTGTTTAAAGAATTTAGATTTTCAAGATGAAATCGGATATAATTTGGAGTTCGGCAAATCAGCAAAGTGATGGTTTGCGTATGAAAAATTAGCCGTGTGTTTATGGATGTCAAAGAGGGCGCAGATGCGTGATGTGGTGTATAAAAAGCTTGCCGAAGCGCACATCTTCTATATTAAAATTTGCAATTTTAATAGTCAAAAAAGACAGTGTGCCGCACTGCCTTTTTATGTGATAGATAGTATTAAGCGTTAATCAAGTGAGATGAAACCAGTTTTCACTGCCGGCGCTGCTGGTTAATGCCGGCGTCATCGTCATCATCGTTCTGTCTTCATTAAACGTGATGGTAATCTCTTTACCGTCCGCTTCAATTCGATTGAAGCCGGTAAACTTGTAGGTAAAGGTATGCAGCTCTTTGTTTAGCAGCATACTCTTAAAATTATATTGAATCTGGCTTTTTGTAAAATTCAATTCAAGCGTGTAGTAGATATTGTTGTCGGAACAGGCCGTACGGCGCCATCCGCGTGAAAATTCATATTGCAATGCGTTGATGACGGCAAGTGCAATGACAATCGGGAGGGCGTTGTTTCTTTTCGCGAGCATAGTGGCCGAGGTCGAAAGGCCGTCGGATATGGCCGAAAAATCTGTATCGTGAAAACGGACAGGCGGCCTGTGTTTGGATTTAGTCGGTGTGTTGTTTTCTGCCGTATTGTTCAATACAGCATTTGCAGCCGGCGTTTGTGCTTTTGTAAGCTCGGCAGATTGCCGGGCTGCCAGCTCATTAGAGGTTTGTTGCGGCACTTGTGTTAATGGATGGCCGCAAGTAGTACAAAAATCATCCGACAAAGCGCTTAAAAAGCGGCATGCCGGACAAATTTTATTGTTCTTCATTTGCTTTTTTCTCCTAAAAATTCCTTATATTTAATGATAAATCTAAAAAGCGATTATACTAATAAGCTTCCATATTTCGTCTGATGAAATCGATGGTGCTTTCGACATGGCTGCGCGCAGCATCGCGGGCAATCTCGGGTACGCCGAATTCGATGGCATTACAGATCATAATATGCTGTGTAGCTACAGTTTGAGCAAATTGGCCGATGGACGTCATTTGCAGCACCCGTCGCGTCCGGCCGTTGTGATAGGCAATCATCGTCTCGATCGATTCATACATTTTGATCAGGTACTGATTCTTCGTCGATTCTACGATAATGCGGTGGAAGACGGGATCTAATTCATCAATGCGTGAAAAATCCTGTTCAGCAAACATATCTTGAAATTCTTCTGCTAATTCTCTTAACAGTTTCAAATCGATATTATTTTTTTTTAACGCACAGTGATACGTCGCATTGCTTTCGATGATAGAGCGCGCAAAATACAAATCTTCCATAGAACTGCGCGACATCGTATAAACATAGTAGCCGTTTTTTTCGGGATACGTCTCCAATAAGCCGTCTTCATGTAAGAACTTTACGGCTTCTTTAACTGGTGTGCGGCTGATTTCAAGATCGGTTGCAATTTGCGTCGTATTAATTTTTGTGCCGGGTTCCAATTTAAAAGACAGGATATCATTTTTCAGCATCTTGTAGACGATTTTGCTCAGTTGCTCAAAAGGATTGGTATCCAAATGCTGTTCAAAAGTCTTTCTATCCATTCCAACTCCTCACATCAATGTCATTTTGAGGCAAAATCAGATTCAAAATGGCGTTGAGACTCCTAATCCAAAATTAGGTTGAGTTTAAAAAAAATGATTTAATAAAAATCCAAAA
>CALGIV010000022.1 GCA_937914785.1 uncultured Eubacteriaceae bacterium
ACTTGGGCGTGCATTTGCGGCGGCAGCTTCTGCTTCTTTTCCTCCGCTTCAGCCAGCTGAGCCTTGCGTGCATCCCTGAGCGTTTTTTCATACTCGTAGCTGTTCAAATAATACTCCACTGTCGATAAATAGCACCCTTCGGCCGGCAGTAAGCTTTTCTCCTGCTGCACTAACGCCACTCTAAAGGCAAGCTCACCATAGGCGCGCGTCAGCTCAGCATTGGGATGCGGCTGTACATCCAGATTGAAATGCTGTCGCGCAAAGGCATCAAACCCCTCAAGCGACAAGCTCCTGATACTGTCGATATGAACAAATATATTATAGCTCATCTTTCAACTCTCTGCTCAGACAACCGACATACCGATGACATCGTACCCTTCTTCCTCCACGGCCCGCCGCAATGCTTCTTCCGTTGCCGTGCTCTCGAAAACTGCACACTTATTGGCCAGATCTACTTCGACATTTTTCGTGTCCGCCACACCGCTCAACGCCTCTTTAACGTGCTTTGCACAATTCTGGCAGCTCATCCCCTCAATATCCATCTTTATTTTTGCCATTTTACTGTTCCCCTCTTTATTTATTCTTTAAATCGCTTTAATCTCAGGGCATTAGCCAATACCGAAACTGAACTTAAACTCATCGCAGCCGCCGCGATCATCGGATCGAGCAGCATTCCGTTAATCGGATACAGCACGCCCATCGCGATCGGAATACCCAGAACATTATAGCCGAATGCCCAAAACAGGTTTTGTTTAATATTGCGTATCGCCGCTCTACTCAGTCTAATCGCCGTGACGACCTTTGTCAAGTCGCTTTGCATCAGTACGATATCCGCAGATTCAATCGCAATATCCGTCCCGGACCCGACCGCAATACCCGTATCCGCCTGCACGAGTGCCGGCGCATCGTTAATACCGTCGCCGACCATCGCGACGATATTGCCTTTTGCCTGCAGCTCTTTAATCTTTTCTGCCTTCTGCTCCGGCAATACATCGGCCAGCACCGTATCAATACCCGCCTGCTGCGCAATCGCTTTGGCCGTATTTTCGTTATCCCCCGTCAGCATGACCGTATTGATGCCCATCTCTTTAATAGCCCGAATGGCTTCAATGCTCGTCTGCTTGATAATATCCGCTACGGCAATAATACCGCTTAGCTTATGATCAATTGCAATCAACATCGGCGTCTTGCCTGCTGTCGCCAGCCGTTTCATCTCTGCATCCGCTGCGGCCGCATCGACATTGAATTCACGCATCAGCTTGCGATTGCCGATCAACACAGTTCTGCCCTGAACTTCTGCTTTCAATCCACGCCCTGTCAGGGATTCAAAATGGTCTACTTCCTGCAAAACCACGCCGCGCTCCTGCGCAGCACGCACGATGGCCTCACCGAGTGGGTGCTCGCTCGCTTTCTCGGCGGAAGCCGCATAACCGAGCATCTCTTCTTCGTCAAATTCATAACAGATCAAGTCCGTCAAGTGCGGCTTGCCTTCCGTGATCGTTCCCGTTTTATCGAAGACGACCGTATCGATCTTATGCGCGATCTCGAGCGCTTCGCCACCCTTGATCAGCACCCC
>CALGIV010000023.1 GCA_937914785.1 uncultured Eubacteriaceae bacterium
CCCCTACTTCTTTATTCTTAAACGCATAATTAACTGTTAGATATAAAATAAAAACTTTTTCAATATCCTCACTATTTTCAAAATCCAACCACGCCTCTCCAGCAAGCACCCCATCTTCTTCTTTTATAGTAAACAATATTTCACCATCCGAATATGTAACTTCTTTGTAAAAAGCATTCGATGATCCACCATCACCAACTACCGGATCACCCTGTTGGTTCTGATCGCCATTCCCATTTTGTTCTCCGCCGCAACCTACAAATCCCGCCAGCATCAACATAACCAACATTAAAACGATTACTTTTTTAAATTTCACCATTCTTCACCTCTAAAAATTATTTTGTGTTATTTTTAGAATACCATATTTTTCATTTCAGTGTCAATAATACACTTCACACATTTCGTGCTGTTCGTATGGTTCTGGCTCCTTATTTTTCAACATATTTTCATATACCACCTCATCACCAAACAATATTTATCCAAATAATATTGTTTTTTTAATCAAAATGACTAACAAATGAGTAACAAATCTACATCACAAACAAATCACGAAAAAAGCTGAAAACAAAGAAAAGGCTGAAATATCAACCTTTTCCGTTATTTTTAAATGGTACTCCTTCAGGGACTCGAACCCTGGACACCCTGATTAAGAGTCAGGTGCTCTAGCCAACTGAGCTAAAGGAGCAAGCTTGAACATTATAAACAACTTTTTCAAAATTTGCAATAGAAAATCAAGATATTTTTCAATTTTCAATTCATATGTTATAATGCTTTTATGAGCACCGTATTATCCCCGCGGCTCATGCTCGTCGCCTCTTATGCGCAAGAATACCGACGCATCGCCGACATCGGCAGCGACCACGCACTGTTGCCGCTTTACCTTCTTCAAGCAAATAAAATAGACTACGCACTCTGCGTTGAAGTGGCCACCGGGCCATATAAAATCAATCGTTCGGCACTGATGAATTATATCGATCAGGGCAAAGCGGATGCGATTTTATCATTTGGCATCGACGATATTGAGCCCGACATTGTTGACGCCATCGTCATCGCCGGTATGGGCGGACTGACAATCATTGAAATTTTAAAACGCAGGCTCGATAAGGCCAAGGCATTTGACAGACTTATCCTGCAGCCGCAAAATGCCCAAAGCGAGGTGCGTAAATTTCTTATTGAAAATCAATTCAAGATCACAGATGAAGCGATCGCGCGCGAAAAGAACAAATTCTACGAGGTTATTTGTGCCGCTTACAGCAGCACGCCGGTTGCACAACGTAAAGAGATTTACTATGAAATTCCCTTACTGTGCATAAAAAATGGTCTGCCACACACACTGGACTTTATTTCACATAAACAAAAGATCCTTAAGAACATTCTCCGTCAAACCGAAACATCCGCTAACCCAAAAGCACATCAAGCCAGACAGGAAGCTATGCAAAAATATAAAGAGTTGGAAGAGGTAAAAAAATGCCTGTCAAAATAGACACTGTCATCAAGATGATGAACCAGTATTTTAACGAATCTACCGCAGAAAGCTGGGACAACACCGGACTTGTCTGCGGCGACATAAACGCTGAGGTGACGAATGTGATCACCTGCGTTGATATCACAAAGGACGTTCTTACTACCGCGCAGACACAAGGCGCGAACCTCATTATCGCCCACCATCCCTTGGCGATGAAACCCTTTCTGCCGATCACACCGTATACGGCCAAGGGCTCCCTGATCTGGCAGGCGGTCAAACACGATATCGCGCTCTACTGTGCACACACCAACGTCGACATCGCAGAAAAAGGTTTGTGTTATCAGGGTGCAAGAAAATTGGGACTTACTAATATTGTCTCCTATGGTACGGACCGAACGTATAAAAAACTCATCCTCACCTACCCCGGAACTCTTGAAGAAGAAGTACACGACCTTCTTGAAGAATTTGGTGCCTTATCGCCGGTAACTGTTGCTTACGGCGATAAAAACCGTACGGAGGCCACCATCGCCGAAGAACGCTGCAACAACCTTGCAAATCGCCTGCATCGCTTAGCGGTTGACATCAATATTTACACACTCGACAATGCGCGCAGTGATCTGTTCTCCTTTGCCCTCGGCGACATTACACCATCGGATGCCGAAACATTTGTCGAACGGGTCAAAGACATTTTCGATTTAAAAACCGTTCATATCGGCGGAAACCTCAACAAACAAATCCGCAAAGTCGCTTTCTGCAGCGGCGCAGGCAAAAGCTTTCTGCCGCAAGTAATCCGCAGCGGCGCAGACGCCTACGTGACGGGCGACATCGGTCACCATGACTTTCAGACTGCTTATGAAGCCGGAATCCTGCTCGTCGATGCAACACACTACGGCACGGAAAAACCATTCTCTACAATGATCAAACAACTTCTCATTGATGAAATACCGGAGCTGAATGAGCGCGTGTTCTCACTCTGCCAGAACGATTATTTTTCCACATATAAATAAACTTCGTAATAAAATGGAGCTTTTTCAAGCTCCATTTTATTACTATCAATCCTTCAATTTTTTTTACAATACCTTTAAACAATATTCTTTCAAAACCACATTATCATCCATCAACAAACCAGTTCCCCAATAAAATAACATCTCTCTTTCGTTTTATTCCCACAGCTCAATTTAGGACAAAGCCTTCTTCATATTTGATTATACAGACAATATACTGTAATAAAAGGAGAGGAAAAATATGAGAGATAAGAAAAAGTTCGTTTACCGTACCCTGGTCTTTTTGCTTGCCGCTGCTATCTTAGTCCAAGGTGTCGGCATTTTTAAAAAGACACGCGCTCAAGCCGTCGGCACCATAATCGACTGGGGCATTCATTTTGAAACTGAGGGCGAAGCGCCGATCGGTAATGCAACCACCGAATACCTCGCGCAGTACAATGCCTACTACGTCGAATCGACGGAAGAGAAGGTACTTTACTTAACTTTTGATGCCGGATACGAAAACGGTTATACGGAGGATATCCTCGACGTCTTAAAAGCACACAACGTCCCTGCTGCTTTCTTTTTGACCGGACATTATGTAAAGACAAATCCGGAACTGATGAAACGCATCGCTGATGAGGGTCATGTCATCGGTAATCACACAGTCAACCACCCGGATATGACAACTCTCGATTTCAATGCTTTCAAAAAAGAGATTGAAGAAATGGAGACGCTCGTATACGATGCCATAGGCAAACCAATCTATCGTCCGCCCAGCGGCAAGTTTAACGAATCAAACCTTGAATATGCCGATACTCTGGGTTATAAAACCGTCTTCTGGTCGCTGGCTTATGCCGATTGGGACAACGACAGTCAGCCTTCTGCAGAAACTGCTTTTACCCGCATGGTTCCGCGGCTTCATCCGGGGGCGATCGTGCTACTGCATTCAACTTCCGAGACAAATCGCGACGTGCTCGACGAGTTATTGACGCGGTATGAAAACATGGGATACACGTTTAAAAGCCTCTATGAACTATAGCCTCTATTCCATTTAAGACTTTTAAGGACTGGTGCTTATGCTGTATATAAAACTGACCAAACGAAGAATTGTGCTTTTTATACTCCTTCTGCTCATCGTCTTTTGCACCATCGTATACTCTAAAAGCGCCAGCACTGCCGTCGATGCGCGCGATGCAAACGAAGGTCAAATTGATAGAACGGTTTCTTTTAGCGTGATCATGTATCACCTGGTTAACAGTGACGAGACTGCCGTCAATGATTACGTCATCACGCCACAGCAGTTGGAAAGCGATTTGATCTACTTAAAAGAAAATGGATATGAAACCGTGTCGGTATCCGATCTGGTGCGCTATATCAACGATCCTGCCGCAACACTTCCCGACAAACCCATCCTGCTCACCTTCGACGACGGCTATTACAATAACTACTTAAACGTCTTTCCGCTGTTAAAAAAGTATGATGCCAAATGTGTCCTGTCAATAATCGGAAAATATACGGAACGCGACGACACATTAAATCAGGTCGAAGCCTATTCTCATGTCAGCTGGGCACAGCTAAAAGAGATGGCGGATTCCGGTTATGTCGAAATCGGCAACCATACGTATGATTTGCATTCAAACGATACACAACGCGGCGTGCTGGCCATTTGGAATGACGATACGGCGCAGTTTGAAACTTCCCTGTGCAACGACGTACTTAAGCTACAAGAACTCATCTTTAGCAATACGGGCTGCCTGCCGATCACTTTTGCCTATCCATTTGGCCAGAGCAACGCCTATACGGAAGAAGTGATGCGCAATCTCGGTTTTCTATGTACGCTTTCATGTGAGGAAGGTATCAACCATATCGAAAAGGGTGGCGACCTTTATTATCTGAAGCGATATAACCGCCCGCATGGCCCGAATAGCGAAGCGTTTTTTTCTGGTAAATTGCCATAAAAAACCTGTCAAAAAACGTGATATTTTTATTGTCAAGCGTCCATACTGATTATCAACGAACCGGTTTGTTGAATAGATTGAGAGCCGATAAAATATCTCCTTCGGCTCTCTATTTTCCCTATGATTTTTCCCTGGTTCTTTTGTTTTATACACAGAATTACTAAATACAGATACTCTTTGAATATCTTGTTTTTTTCAAACAAACGTTTGTTTTCACTTGCTGATTGTGGTATAATAAAAATATGAAACCATTTAAAGTACACAGTCCGTTTTCGCCGTCCGGCGACCAGCCACAGGCGATTGCGAGCTTATGCGAAAACTTACAAAACGGCGCTCAATTCCAGACTTTATTGGGCGTGACCGGCTCCGGCAAAACATATACGATGGCTAAGGTCATCGAGCAAATGCAGCGGCCGGCTCTTATACTGGCCCACAACAAAACACTTGCTGCGCAGTTAGCCAGTGAGTTTAAAGCATTTTTCCCTGAAAATGCCGTAGAATACTTTGTTTCCTACTACGACTACTATCAGCCGGAGGCTTATGTACCCGGACGTGACTTATACATCGAAAAAGATGCCGATATCAACGACGAAATCGAAAAGATGCGCCACTCGGCAACCGCCGCACTGTTTGAGCGCCGCGATGTCATCGTCGTTGCCAGCGTATCCTGTATTTACGGCCTCGGCAGCCCGCACGACTACGAAAACATGATTCTCTCGCTGCGTAAAGGACAAAGTTATGATTTGCAGGAAATTTTACGACGTCTGATTGTGATGCAATTCAAACGCAGCGATATCGACTTCGCACGCGCCACTTTCCGGCTTCGCGGCGATATCTTGGAAATTTATCCGGTTTTTGCAACAAATGTAGCTATTCGTGTTGAGTTTTTTGGCGATGAAATTGAACGTATCAGCGAAATACACCCCATTAGCGGGCACGTGCTAAACAACCGCACCCATGTCGCTATCTTTCCTGCTTCTCATTATGTTACGAGTGCAGAAAAGCTGGAGCGCGCGCTGGTGACAATTGAAGAAGAACTCGTCGAACGCGTGCAATATTTCAAGCGTCAAAACAAGGTCGTCGAAGCAGAACGGCTGGCAGGCCGCACAAACTACGATTTGGAAATGCTGCGCGAGACCGGCCATTGTAAGGGTATCGAAAACTACACGCGCCATATCAATAGCACACTTCCCGGCCAGCCACCGTACACTTTAATCGATTATTTTGATGATGATTTTATCTTTTTCATCGATGAATCTCACGCAACGTTGCCACAGGTGCGCGGAATGTACGGCGGAGACCATTCGCGCAAAGCGAACCTCGTCGAATACGGTTTTCGCCTTCCATCAGCGTTCGACAACCGACCGTTGATGTTTGAAGAATTTGAAACGAAATTGCATCAGGCAATTTTTGTTTCCGCTACCCCGGGGCCGTATGAGCGTGAGCACAGTCAAAACATCGCCGAACAAATCGTCCGGCCGACCGGACTGACGGAGCCTGAAATTGAAGTTAAACCGACGGAAGGACAAATCGACGATTTAATTTCACAGATTTACACGACCGTCGAAATGGACAACCGCGTCCTGATTACAACGATGACAAAACGTATGGCCGAAGACTTGACAAACTACCTCGTCAACAATGGCATCAAAGCAACTTATATGCATTCCGACATCGACACACTTGAACGTGTAAATATCATCAAATCGTTGCGCCTGCGCGAATATGATGTTCTCGTCGGCATCAACCTGCTGCGCGAAGGTCTCGATATCCCTGAAATCGGTCTTGTCGCCATTCTTGACGCGGACAAAGAAGGCTTCTTACGCAATACGACATCGTTGATCCAAACCATCGGCCGTGCGGCGCGTAATAAAGATGCCCGCGTGATATTATACGCCGATTCGATCACCAATTCGATGCAGGAAGCCATTGCAGAAACAGACCGCAGACGTGAAAAGCAGTTAAAACACAATGCTGAACACAACATCACGCCGAAGAGCATTAAAAAAGGCGTCTCAGAGCATATGGCAAACCTGACGACAAAAGACGCGGAACTGGAAGAAAAAGCCGGCAAGAAACGGCGCAAGCAATTGGATATCCATGAGGAGATCGAAATTCTGACGTTGCAAATGAATGAGGCTGCCGCAAATCTTGATTTTGAACAGGCCGCTGCACTGCGCGACCGAATTGCAATATTAAAAAATGAGGCTTAGAACTGATTCTCTTGAGGTTATTATAAAATCTTTTGGTTAATGATGAATTGATTTATAATGATACGTATTATGTTATCAGTCTAATGTTTAACTTTTCTTGATTGCTTATTCTTTGAATTCCTTTCGTCGCTTCGCACAGCGGCGCAAAGTTAAAATTGGCGACCGTCAGGGCCATCATAATAAATGCTATGTTGTTAGCTTGAGGACTGGATTTTCTGTTGTTTAGCTTTTTCAAAATCTTTTGTAATATAAAGAGCTACTTTAATGCAAGTAATTAAAAAAAAGCTGTTGCTGTGCGATTTTCAACCGCAAAACAACAGCTTTTAGATATTTTATTCATAATCAAT
>CALGIV010000024.1 GCA_937914785.1 uncultured Eubacteriaceae bacterium
TAAAAAGACGGACAGCATCCTCGCGCTCTTGAAAATGAAGCGCGATGAGATGGGATTGCCGGACTTTGCCTCCGTGCGCCATCTGTTTGATACGGTGTTTGCGTTGAACAGGCAGGGTAAGATTATTTCGGCGGCCAGTATCAATGCACAGCTGCCGCTGGCAAAGCTGCTGCAGATGAGCTTCGGCAATCGCATCGGCTTGAAAGTTACCGCATCAAGGGATGTTTTGCTTATGCCTTCGGATGGCGATATACTCGTCGAAGTCGATGCGCAGACGCTTGAGATGCTGCGTCAGGAGGGTATCGAAGCGGTTATGCTCGCGCAGACGACGGCGGAAGCAGCTGTTGAAATAGAAGGCAAGCGCTTTGCGATTGCCGCGCTCGTGGATAAGTGGGAACAAAAGCTTTGCGAGGTCTTTCCGATTCGGGCGCAGCGTGAAGAGGAAGTCTTCCCGCAGATCTGTTACAAAACAGACAAAGTGATTGGGTGTAATATCAAGACGGTTCGGCCGACGGTGTTTATTCCGGCGTTTCCGGGAACGAACTGCGAAATTGATACGGCCGCGGCATTTGAAAACGCCGGTGCGAAAGCGGACGTGTTCATATTTCGCAACTTAACGACGGAGGATATTCTCTATTCGGTTGAGGAAATGGCTGCGCGCATTCGGCGCTCAGACATCATCGCGCTGCCCGGCGGGTTTTCAGCCGGGGATGAGCCGGACGGCAGCGGCAAGTTTATCGTCTCGGTCTTTAAAAACAGTGCGATTAAGGACGCAGTCGAAAACCTTATGGATGTTCGCGGCGGCCTGATGCTGGGCATTTGCAACGGCTTTCAGGCGTTGATCAAACTCGGACTCGTGCCGTACGGCAGGATTTTGGATATCGACGAGAAAGCGCCGACGCTGACGTTTAATACGATCGGCCGGCATATCTCGTCCGTGCCGATGGTACGCGTGACGTCTGATTTGTCGCCATGGCTGAAGGGCGCGGATATGAGTCAAATCTACCGCACGGCGGTCTCGCACGGTGAAGGCCGGTTTGTCGCGGATGAAGAGACGTTAAAACAGCTTGAAAAGAACGGGCAGATCGCCCTGCAATACGTCGATCATCAGGGCGTTGCCGTCAGTGATGCGGCGTATAATATCAACGGCTCTGCGTGGGCGATTGAAGGCATTACGAGTCCGGACGGGCGCATTTTAGGCAAAATGGGCCACAGCGAGCGCATCGGAAAGCATTTGTATAAAAATATCCCCGGGGATATTTTTATACAAATGCTTTCC
>CALGIV010000025.1 GCA_937914785.1 uncultured Eubacteriaceae bacterium
GGACATATCCGCACTTTTTTCATCTGAATCCTTCTTAAAAGGCGTCGGAACAGCAATAATATACACATCTGAAGGTTCCAGTTGTGCTGCCGCCTTAAATCGGCCGGCCTTTTGTACCGATGCAAACACTTCCTGCAGGCCCTGCTCTTTAATATGAATGCAACCGGCATTCAGCTTATCTATGACAGCCTTATCCGTATCGTATCCATACACCATATGTCCATTCATCGCAAGGACAATAGCCGTAGGAAGACCAATATAACCTAATCCAATAACGCTAACCTTCATTTCGTTTTCTCCATTTGACAATCCAGGTATAAATCATAAACTGCAATAAAAATCCGTATCGTTTCACCCTGCCCGGTTGTGCTACCATACGGTAAAGCCACTCTAAATTGAGTCGAATCATCCATTTCGGCGCCCTTTTAGCCTGCCCTGAAATGACGTCAAAAGAGCCGCCAACACCCACAAACAAACGAATATTCGTTAAATCATTCTTATACTGATAAATAAATTCTTCCTGAGCCGGACTACCCAGGCCGACAAATAAAATCTTTGCTCCAGACAGTTGAATCTTATCGACAACCTTCGCCGCATTTTGATCATATCCGTTATTATAACCTACTATTGGTATCATTTCAAACTTCTTTTTCAGCTCACCGACTGCACCGCTCACCGACTCTTTCGCTGCGCCGTACAGGAAAATCGGCAGCTGATCCGTTTCAGCAATTTGACACCACTTTTCCATCAAATCTATTCCCGTAATGCGTTCTGAAATATGCTCACCAAACATCCGCGCAGCGCGAATCAATCCAATTCCGTCCGGAATCAAAATGTCTGCACTCTTTAAAATACGTTTTATCTGAGCATCCTTTTTGGCAAGCATAACTTTATTGGGGTTCATCGCAAAGATTACGTTCTGCTGATCTTTGCTGATATCCTCTCTGATGCCGTCTGCCAATTCATCTAAACTGCCGGCAAATATTTTATAACCGAAAACATCGGCTGTCTTTTCCAGATTCAACTCTCCTCCATCTTATTGATAAAAAATTACATTTCGACAGAAACTATGTAAACTTACGGTATTATATCAAATTAATGTTTCCTTAGCAACTTTCCATCCTAAATTACTACCTGTCTTAGCGCACCTCATAATAATTAAATATAGTAGAATAACTTATTCTACTCGCTTTCTTTGTCTTTTCCGATAACTGTATTTGCGATTGTAACTTTACTAAAAAACCACAATAGCATCCGTCATTAAAATATGTTACACTTATGCCATATATAAGGAAAAGAAAGGAAATAAACTCAATGAAAATTGAAGTACGCTGCTATTCGCGCGGCGGCGGTACGGCAAAAATTGCAAACGCGATTGCCGACGAAGCCGGCTGCCTCGTCAATATGATGGATGATAAGTTAGATGGCGCCGTAGATTTAATGTTTCTGGGCAGCGGTGTCTACGCAGGAAAAATGGGACGCCCGGTCTACGAATTTATTGAAAAACTATCTGCAGAATACACTGGCAAGATCATCTTATTCGCAACGGCAACGAGCATTGAAAGCGCTCTGAAAACCTGTCAGACAGTTGCGGCATTGCTTCGCGAAAAGGGCTTTAATGTCGATGAGGAATCTTTCCAATGTCCGGGTAAGTTCCTGTTGGCGAACAGAAGCCGTCCAGACCAGGGCGATATTGGTCATGCCGCTTCTTTTGCGAAGAAAATGATGCAGAAATAAAAAACTTTCATCAATTTGATGGTTACAGATCAACAGGAAGAGTATCCTAACACCAGGATGGTATAGCACATTGCTATGCCTTTTTGGTACTTTTCTTTTATTATATCAGCTCTCGCCTGCAGACTTGTCCAGTACGCAGACGAATCCCCAAACTCGCTGTTTCGCTCTTGATAGGGATATATGCTCCAGAAAAGAGCTATAGAAAACAGTCTATCTCATATTGGCCTGTATATTCTGCTTTCTTTCATTCCGCATTAAACAGAACGAAAAATCAGATAAGTAATTTATTTTAATATTTAATACTTTGGGATCATCCTACACAGGGTTTTCCAGTATAGGTAAAATCAAAGCAGGTTTATCCAGCCCTGAAGAAAATGAAGGATAGTCTGAATTTGGGTGACTTGCATGACCTTTGTTTCACATAATAAGCTGTGTAGCCACATCAATATTGTCGATTTACTTTTTCCGGTGTATAATAAAATCGATTGAGAAAGCCGACCCTTGTACTTCCTCATTAAAACTGACTAATATTATTTAATTTGGAGGTGAAAATGAAACACAGGACTTCAATATTATTTTTCTTTTGTGTCGCCATATTTTTACTGACTTCGTGTAGCTCACCTCAATATCAATACAATACTCTAACAACAGATAATAGCATTAACAATTTATCGGAAATTCTGGTTACTGCAAATGTGCCGGAAGAAGATGTTGAGACGATTATCAATTATATCGAACTATATTGTACCGGTATTTATGCCAATGATTCTTTAAACAGCGGCTGGCAAACTACTAACGTACTAAAAGAACTGTATGATTATACAGCTGCAATAAACAGCTATGCAGAGCAAGAATTTGACGACCTGAATTGCAGACAAGCAGCTTTTATTCTTTACCACTCTTTCTTTTCATCTGCAGAAACAAATGAGCCAGAAATCCTTGATGAATGTCGACAATTACCTCAAAATATGCGATCCGAACAAAGCAACTATACTGTCCTATTCGGTTCTCTACCCTTAATAGATACAGTTGAGCGAACTGTCTTGAATTACTGGGAAGAAAATGACGCTGTGTTCGCGAGAGAACAAATACAGCTCGTTTCATTGTGGGGTGCCAAAGAAGAAATAATACATAATTTACATGCCGGTATTTTGATCAATAAAGACGACAAAATTTATTTTTTTGAGAAAACGGACCCAATGACTCCTTATCAGTTAAGCATATTTGAGACAACGGATGATTTGAGAAATTATTTGCTTAACCGAACTGATGAATTTAGCGATATGACCGTGCTCATTGATGACCGAAGGCTGTAGTTAGATCCAGATAATCCATAGAATATTTGCTCCATATTTATGCAAAACCGTAGCGTTGCTTTTAGTTCAGCAATGCTACGGTTTTATTTGCCCTACAGTTTTCAGCCTGATTTCTGTATTTCCTTATAGCCAGAAATTTAAGATGAAAAGTTCTTTTGTTTAAATTGCCAGCCAACCACCGTCTACACTTAAGGTTTGTCCGGTCGTAAAATTAGAAGCATCTGAGGCCAGATAGATCAAGGCGCCGTCAAGCTCTTCCGGTTTGCCGAATCGCCCCATCGGGCAATACACCTGAATAAGTTTCAAAAACCCTTCATCTTCACCGACAGAAGCCGTCATTTCGCTCTCGAAATAAGACGGTGCAATCGCATTTACCGTAATACCGTGTTTGGCCCACTCTGCCGCAAGCTGTTTAGTCAACATCTGCACACCGCCTTTCGACGTACAATAAGCAGAAATAGAAAGAGGCAGCATTCCGGCATTGCTGTGAATGGAACCGACGTTGACGATCTTGCCATATTTGTTTTTGATCATCTCTTTTCCAACTTCACGCGCAAAATAATATACTGCATTTAAGTTCGTATCGATAACCTTCAACCATTCTTCGTCCGTCTGTTCTTCTGCCGGTGCATTGCCGCCAACACCGGCATTATTGATCAGGATATCAATTCTGCCATAATGCTTGATAATATCCTCGACCGCATCCTTAATATTTTGACTTGCAGAAACGTCACAACGGAGCGCATAGCATTTGCCTCCCTTGTCTTCAATTTCTTTTTTCACTTCTTCAAGCCTTTCTACACGACGTGCCAAAATGGCGACATCTGCGCCGAATTCCGCCAACGTTTTGGCAAATTGCGCGCCCAGGCCAGACGATGCGCCTGTTACGAGCGCGACTTTTCCAGTTAAATCAAAAATATTCCGAGCCATAGAAAACCTCCTGTATTCTTTATAAATATAGTATAACATAATTTTTTTAATTAATAATAATAATTTTCATTATTGTTACTAAATATTATTTTACCAAAATTTATGAATTTCAATATTTCTTCAAGTCAATAAGATTAGGCTTGTTTAAAAAGGAGGTATGATGATGTCATTATTAAAATTAGAAGATGTCGGTTACTCTTATGGCGGAACGCAAATATTAGAAGGGGTGAATTTAGAATTCGAGCCCGGTAAGGCCTACGCCATCGTCGGCGAAGCCGGCAGCGGTAAAGCGACGCTTTTATCTCTGTTGTCTCGATACTTCTCTCCAACTTCCGGTAAAATCTTTTTTAACGGCCGAAATGTCAACTCAATCAATAAATATGCTTACCGTACTAAGTATATTGGGATGATCTACCAGATGACCGACTTGCCAACGGCAATGACGGCGCTCAGCTATATCCTTCTGGCAATCGACATCGCCGATATCGACTGCGGGGACAGAATGGCCTATGCATATATGTTATTAAACAGCGTCGGCATTGAGCGCGAAGTTGCCAACAGAAGCATCGCGGCACTTTCAAAAGAACGACGTAAACGCGTGACGATCGCCAAAACTCTTTGTCACAATCCGCAGATAATTTTAACGGATACGCTCAGTGACGCTGCTGATAAGAATATGCTTCAAGATCTTGCCACACTGCTGCGCAAGCAGGCGGACAATGGCAAATGTGTCATCACGCTCTCCGACTCCCCGCTGATCACCAAAGAAGTCGATGTCGTCTACGAATTAAAACCGGCGCGGCCGTTATATACTTAAGAACGTTTGTTCTTTTTTGCTTGACAAGCTTCTGCAAAGTGCTATACTGAATGTATAGCACTTTTTATATTAAAGGCAGGTAAAGAGATATGCAGTCCATATATCAATCCGCCGAGCGCGTCATCGCCGGACAGGATACCGCTTTTATCGGCTCCGTCAACGAAGATGGCTATCCGACGATCAAGGCGATGCTTCCGCCGCGGCTCAGAGAAGGCTTGAAATTTTTTTACTTTTCGACGAACACCTCTTCGACGCGCGCTGCACACTTTATAAAAAACGAAAAGGCCTGCGTCTATTTCGCAGACAGACAACTCTTTCGCGGTGTAATGCTGCTCGGTAAAATGGAAGTGCTGCAAGATATGCACCATAAACAGCTGCTCTGGCAAGACGGCGATACGCTGTACTACCCGCTGGGTGCCACAGACCCGGATTATTGCGCACTGCGCTTTACCGCGCTGAGCGGCCGCTATTATCAGGATTTTAAAAGCGTAAATTTTAGTATTGAAGGAGGCGCATAATGAACTATATCGGCACTTTAATCGCCGTAAAGGATGTAGCCGCATCCAGGCAATTTTATCAAGACATACTCGGTCAGATCATTGCCGCAGACCTCGGGGCCAATGTTGTTTTTGAAGGCGGTTTCGCTTTGCAGGATTTACACTACTGGGCAGACTTTATCGACGACAAAACAGAAAACATCCAATTTAACCACTTGGCTTCGGAGCTCATTTTCGAAGAAAAGGATTTTGACAAATTCGTCGAACGTCTGAAAGAATATGACGGTATCGAATACGTCCACGACGTCAAAGAGTTTCCCTGGGGGCAGCGCGTCATCCGTTTTTACGATTTAGACCGGCATATCATCGAAGTCGGTGAGATGATGTCAAGCGTGTGCAGACGGTTTATCGACAGCGGTATGACAATTGAGGAAGTCGCTGCACTGATGTACGCTCCTGTCGAGTATGTGAAAAATTGCCTGCGCGAGGAGGGCTAGATGGACGATTTGACAAAACTGCCAAATATCGGCAACGTATTAAAAGAACAGCTTAGACAGGCAGGCATTACTTCCCCGGCCGAATTAAAACAGGTCGGCAGCAAAGAAGCCTGGAAGCGCATCCGGGAAAACGATCCTTCCGCCTGCTATATGCGCTTATGCAGCCTGCAGGGTGCCATTTCAGGCGTACGCTGGCATGACTTGCCGGAAAGTATCAAGGCGGATTTGAAATTATTTTATGAACAACAAAAGGGCCGGTAACGGTCTTTTTCTTTTTTCTGCAAAATACTGCCAATCCTCTATCTTTGCAATTTAAATATAGCTTACATACTTTTTTCTTCTCCTGCCTTTAACCTTTATTTCAATTCGTTCATATTTCGTCGCTTTTATGGCAAAATACATATGTTCTCTTGTAAGAGATGCGAGGGTAGAAAAATGATATATGCAATTGAAGATGGCCGGTTAAAGGAAAAGGCCGCTATCAAAAAAGATAAGCCGTATTTTATTTTCGTGGCTTTAGACGAATTCGAGAAACTTTTTGATCAATTTGATTTTTCCGAAAAGACACTTGCCGAGTGCCGTCAGGTGCTTTATACAAAAGCAGAAGCTTACGATCATTACATTTTTGGCACATTAAAAATTCCGATTAAAGATATCACCGCTTCACGTCATTGCAGAGCGGCATTTTACCTTACAAAAGACGCCTTTATCTTAATCGATATCGATACGCAGGAAAGTGATTCTATTTATCTCGAACTGATGCAAAACCTCCTTTCCGAAGATGGCAAGTCTTTAGAAGAGTTTGTTTTTGAATATTTTCATCTGCTTATTAAAGAGGACTACGTCTTTATCGAAGTTTTGGAAGATCAGATTGCTTTCCTCGAAGAACAGGCTCTGGAAGCACAAAACAGCAGCTTCAACCAACGGATGCTGAAAATCCGTAAAATATTACTGTATTTTTATAATTACTACGACCGCCTGGACAACGTGCTGGATGTATTGGAAGACAATACCGGCGGTTTTTTCACAGAAGAGCTGCTGCGTCAATGGCGACGCTTAATCGCTTATAATAAAAAACTGACTTCCGGTATCAATTTAATGCGCGAATATTCATTGCCTGTACAGGAAATTTATCAAACGGAAATGGATTTGGCACAGAATAAGATTATGCGCATTCTCACGGTCGTCACCGCCGTGTTTCTTCCATTAACGTTAATTGCCGGATGGTATGGCATGAACTTTACAAATATGCCCGAGCTCACCTGGCGCTACGGCTACTGGATGGTCATCGGCGTCAGCACCTTAATCGCTTTTATCTCATTCTACCTGTTTAAAAAATATAAATATTTGTAAAAAAGGCAGCTTCCATTTTGACAGGTTAAATTTTCAACAACAGAAAAGCACGCGAGGTTTCGCGTGCTTGATAACAATCGAACTCTTTTATTAACTTATTTAAAAAACGGCGCTTTTTCAAGCAAATAGCTGTCGATCTTCTCGACGATCGGGCCGTTCGCTTCCGTTCTGGTTACGATCTCCTGCCATTTCGGATCGCTGCCAAAAGCCTTCCATTTTTGTCTGTAGTCCTCAATACTTGAAAACGCCAGCGTGTAATACAATCTGTTTTTTTCTTCCGCATCAACCCAAAAATCGACGACTTCCATTCCGTGTTTTTCAAACAGCGCGAAAGTATCGTTTTTGAACCGATCACAAAGGTTTTGAAACTTGCCTTCCGCGCTGTGATAAATCCGCAACTCATAGATCATCTTGATCGTCCTCCTTTTTATAATCATATTTATTATACATCGTTACCGCCACACTGCCATCATTTGCAAACCGTCTGATTGTTAATAATTTAACATTCTCTCTTAGTCGATGCTTTATTTATTTTACAGTTTACTCCGTTAAACTCAAAGACAAACTTTTATTAAAACCCAATGGTCTTTTCCGGATATTCCAACGACGGAAATAGCAGTTCAGCCTGTAGTTTTTTTATATCCTGCGCTTTACTTTGCCTTTCTTCCGGTCTTAATCAATTTATCGTAAGGCACCGAAGATAACGTATAGACGTTTTTATCCAGCCGCTCCAAACGCATATCTTTAAAACTTTCCATCTTGTCGTTGACGGCCTCAACCATCCTGACCTGTTCGCTCGGTTTCAACGGCGGCGCTGCTTTTTTATCATAGAGAGCACGTTTGGATTTTTTGTTTGCGTGATAGACAATCCCTTCAATCTTGATTTGTTCCCTATTCATAAAAATATAATCTATTTCATCGTGACGTTCTTCAATAAAGTCTAAAGCCTGACTTAAAAACGGCAGTTCTTCTGCACCTTGCTCTTCCGTCTCCTCGTCTGCAGGCGCCTCTTCCGAAACAAAGCTCGCACGCAATGCCGCACGTTCTTTCTCTTCTTTTCGTTTCATATATATGTACAATCCTGCTCCAACCAAAATGACCGGGATCAACCATAGCAAGTCTGTAAGGCGCATCGCATTTCCTCCTGAATTCTTTTTTATATCTTACCATTTTATGGCGGAAATGTACAGCTTGTTTACCCTGAAAAGTTGACTTGGCTTACGCCTTGCGCGTTTACTTCCTGAACTGAACTATGCTATAATGAATGAAAACCGTTTTAAGGAGGGATTGAAAATTGAAGAATGCAAGAGAAATTTCTGCCACGCAAATACAGAACTTTCAAAATAAATTTGCTCAAGATGAAAAACTGGGCGCGCTGGCGCTGGCCGCTTCCTCTTCCCCGTTGCTTTCCGTCGCCTATGACC
>CALGIV010000026.1 GCA_937914785.1 uncultured Eubacteriaceae bacterium
GTTTGGTAAAAGGGTTTTCATATCAGCAGAAGCGCTTAAAGCCCGGACAGGCGCTGTATGCAGCTTTCGAGAAAGCTGTGCGCGGTGTTATGCAGAACAGCGCTGAATACGTCGTGACGGATACCGTGCTGCGCAGGATTATCGACGAAGTATTTTCGATGGAGCAAATTCTTTCGTATACGACGCAGCAGGCACCGTATGTTTGCATTGCGCAGAGAATGTATGCTGTTTTTGACGATGACGAAGAGGCCTGCGCTTTTGGCATCGATTTTGAGGCGGCGGCCGAACAAATCGTCGAAAGGGTTTATGAGCAGATTCAAAACGACGAGCAGTTGCTGGCATTGAAGACAGAAATTATCGTTGAGGAAACATTACATATTACAAGAGAAACGTACGATGCTGTCATGCAATCGAGAGAGGAATTCAGAGAACGTATTGATCATATAACCAAAAGCAAGGCGATGCCTTTTCTGATTACGGCTGAAGCAAATACGGCGAAGTCAACACATTTTGTTGGAAGGCAGGCCGAACTCGCGCAGATTCGTGCGCATATCGATGCGTGCGGGCAGTTGATGTTGCTTACCGGTATGGGCGGTATCGGCAAGACGGAACTGTGCCGTCAGTTGTTTTCGGAATATAAAGTGCGTTTCGATAAAGGAGAGAGGCTGCCGTTTGCGCATATGGGGTACTTGCAGTATGTAGACAGCCTCGACAATACGCTTTATCGAGGATTGATGATCGAGCGCACCGATGATTATGAGGCCGACGTGTGCACGGCGTGGGTGATGCTTTCTGAGCTCTGTGCGAAAGAACGTGTGCTGCTGTTTATCGACAATGTTGATAAGGCGCCGTGGGAAGATGTGGGGCTGAACAAGTTGTATACGCTGCCGGCAACCGTAATTCTAACGTCACGCATGCAGCAGTTTGAACCGTCGCGGGTAAAGCTGCTGGCGCTTGAAAAGATGTCTGTTGCAGACTTAAAGGCCTTGTTTGCGTGCGTCTACGGCGTGGCCGATGAAGAGGCGATGCTGGAAGCGGTTATTACCAATCATATGGCGAGCCATACGAAGACGGTGGAACTGTTGGCTTATCTGGCTTTGGACAGAGGGCTGACCGTGAGCGAGCTGAATGAGCTTCTGCTTCGACAGGGGTTTGAGTTGGTTATGCACAAAGAGGGGCGGAAGACGACGCTGTTGGATGAATACGGCAAGTTGTTTGATATGGCGGCACTCTCATCCGCCGAGAAAAACGTACTTCAGGCTTTTGCGCTGTTCCCTTATCTGCCGCTTGAGCGCGCGGCCTGTCACCGCTGGCTGGATCGCGATGCAGGTGCGGATGAGACGGACAATCTGTATGGCATCCTGCACAAGAAAGGCTGGCTGGAGCGTGCAGGCAACGCGTTTCAACTGCATCCGGTCATCGCTGAGGCGATTGTTGCGCAGGAAGAGATTTCTTTTCAGGCGCATACAAACCTGATCAACGCGGTTAATTTTGATTTGCACCTTCATTATGATGATGTGTTTACGGCAGTACTGCCTTATTTGCCGTTTGCAGTCCGGCTGGCTGAGAGACTGCCTGCATCGACACGCGCATATGCTTATCTGTGCCACCAGATTGGCTATATCACGCGGATCCAGGGAGACTACAATACAGCGCTGTTTTATCATAAAAAAGCGCTGAAAATCCGTTTGGAACTGCTTGGAGAAATGCATCCGCTGACGGCGACTTCCTACCTGCGTATCGCGGATGTGTGTTTCGCACAGGGCGCGTATGAACAAGCGCTTAAGTATGCGCAGCAGGCCTTGGTCGTTGTCGAAAGATTGAACGATGAGGCCCATCGGCTGACGAGCGAAACTTATCATAAATTGGCCGATATTTATCGCGCTCTGCAGGATTATGACAGCGCGGTAAGTTATTACGAAAAGGCGCTTGATATCCGCCAGCGTCTGCTCGGGCGTGAACACAGCAGTACGGCGAAGACGCTGGCTAATTTCGCCGCGTTGTGGTTGGAATTGGGGCAAACTCAAAAGGCGCTTGCCTATTATAAAGAAGCGCTGGCTATCCGTGTGAAGACGCTTGGCGAACATCATCCGCTGACGGCGAAGAATTATTTGTCTATAGGGGATATATATATATTATCAGAGAATAAAAACGATGCAGAAGCGTATTGCTGTAAAGCTGTTGAAATATACGAAGCGCTCTTTGGTAATGAGGATTTCAGGACGCAGACGGCGGCCTTGCTGCTCCGACAGGCGCAGGAGCAATAAGATCGGAGATGATTGTAAAAATGTTATTTATTCGTCTTTTGGGGGTTTCGGGTTGAGAATACCGCCGAGGAAGTAAGAGCGGCCGGTCTCAAGGGTTTCATTTTTTACCGCCTGGAGATACTGTTTGTAGAGAGTTGCGGCGTAAGAAGCTTCGGCCGTTTTTTCTCGTACGGCAAAAACAGGGTCGTTAAAACGAATAATATATTCATTTTTCGGCATACGATCGATTAATATATCTGTGTCGATTAATGCCTCGAGGGCTTTTATCAATTGCTTGGAGAACTTCTTCTCTGCGCCTGATACGTCCATATCCGCCAATCTGCCGTCGGGATAGATGAGGCGTGTTTCGATGATTGCCTTCATAAACAACGAGACGTCGATAAAAAAGAGGTCTTGTTCGATGAATTCGCCGAGGATGGCGATGATGGCATCGTATAACATTTTTTCCATAGCCATTCCCTCAAGACAATAAAGTCTTTTCTTTTAATTATAACGAATCCCGCCTGAAATGTAAAAGTAAAATGGGGATGTGCTATTCGAGTATCAATTATTGATTTCATAGAAGTGATATTCCGGCGTTTTTTCATCGATGATTTTAAAATGATAGCCCTTTTCTAAAAGATATGGAATAATGCTGTCCATCGCAGCGATTGTATGGTGCACGGTATCGTGTGCGCCGATGTAGAGGGCCTCCTCATCCAAGCGGAGACTGCTCTTTAAGTTGTGAACGATCTCTTCAACGCTGGCGGCCCCTACATCCCAGGTAGCGCAGTTCCAATCGTAATATCGATATCCGCGCTGATAGACTTCTTTTGTCAGGCGCGTCATTAAACCCTGATTATAATCTCCGCTTACGTAATTGTTGGAACCTGCGGGAAAACGCATTATTTGAGGGGCATATCCTACAATACCGAGCAGATATTGCTCTAATCTGTACATATCTTCAAAAAAAGCATCTTCACTCTCGTAGATTATGCTGTATTCATGAGAATAAGTGTGCAGGCCGAGTGCATGACCGTGCTGATCGATTTCTTTCAAGATGTGTTCATTTGTGCCGCCAACGACAAAGAAGGTCGCTTTTACATCATATTTGGCAAGTATGGCTAACAAGTCCCGCGTCGTTTCCGTCGAAGGGCCGTCGTCAAATGTCAGGTAGGCCGTTTTTCTGCTGTCGATATTTTCGTCGTTCTTTGGCCAAGTTCCTACGTGAACGGGAACTTTCTTTGTGGCGGTGTTTCCGGATTGGTCATATGCCTGATAAATCACATCATAAACGCCTGCCTCGCTTAAATTTATGCGGGAGGTGTCGATTTTTAGTTCAGGAGCCGGATCGAGATCATCTGTGGCAACAAAGCCCAAGTAAAAATCGAAGGCACAATCCTTTTGCACGTACAGCACATTTGCGCCTTCAATAACCGGCGGCGTGTGATCTTCAAGGATCGTAACGGTAATTGCAGCGGTCGTCACATTCTGCGTATCGGATACAGAATAGACCGCTTCGTAAATGCCCGGGCGGTCGACTTGGACTTTGCCGGTATCTATCGTGATAATCAGCTCAGGAGCCATATCATCGGATGCGCTGACGCCGTTAAAATAGTCGATTGGTGCGCCGACAGCGCTTACAATGTCTTTGATACCGTGCAACTCGGGCGGCACGGTATCGTTTGTGGTCGTATTTAGTTTTGCCATCGGTGTTGTCGGCTCTACATATAGGATGATGACAAAGGCAGAGGCGACAAATATTAAAATCAATAAAAAAGTTGTAAGTTTCATTCCAGTTTTATTCTTTCTTGTTTATGACGAATAAAAACAGGAACATTATTACAACTTTATTTTTTATATTGATAGATACTTGAAAAAATTATCTGTAAGAGGTTATTGTTTTTCTTCAGGTGGCGATATATTGGGTTCAGGGAAGCTTGGTTGCGGCGCCTGAGGTTGCGTTGGGTTTGCTTCCGGGTGTGTGTAGTATAGTGGATACGGCGGAGGCGCTTGCGGCGGGTAATAATATACCGGCGGTTGATAAGGGCGTATTTTTGCGAACGGTAAGTCGCTAAAGTATGTCCAGGGGCGGTCTTTTGATTTTCGTACGACAAAGGCGGCAAAGAGCACGCACAGGATGACGATACCGGTAGCAATTAAGCTGCCTTCCGCGCCAAATGCGCCGCCGGACAGGTAGTCCAGTCCGGCGAACTCCACCTTTAGCAGAGACGCTACAGGCATACCGCTGACGTTCATACCAAAAATGCAGCCCTGCATAAAATTCCACGTAATATGAAAGCCGACGGAAGCCCAGATACGGCCTGTTTTGACAAACAGCAATGCCATAATCAGCCCGGCGCAGAAGATATTGAACAAAGATAAAAAATTAATGCCTGGATTTGCGATGTGCATCAGTGCAAATACAATGGCGGGAACGAACAGAATCAAGGCTTTATTGCGCATCGTTTTGGCCGCAGTCATCATGTAGCCGCGAAAGATAACTTCTTCGCCAAAGCCGACGGCGATAAACATAGTCAGGCTCGCCCAGAAGACAGGGTTTTTAAACACCGTGTAGTCCACGGCAACGACACGCACATTGTCGATAAGCATCATCACGCCGAAAACAGCGCCAATTGCGGCTGCGCCGAACAATAATCCGAGTAACAGCTGCCTGAAAAAGCCTTTGCGATAAAGGCCCATCTGACGCAGCGGACGTTTATACAGCAGATAGAACAGCAGTGGGATGCTGATAATGACCAAAAGGTTACTGCCTGTAAGCAGCCAGGGATTCATCGCGAATTCCATCATGGCATCGATATATCCGTCAAAGCCGCCTGGTGCAGTCAAATTGATGCGAGTCAAAACTCTTCCGACCAGCGGAAAGATCAGCAACACTTGTGTGCCGAGCATCACGACGAGAGCGAGCAACATAGACAGGCCCGAACGCGTTTCACCATATCTGTTCATAAATATTTTTCCTTTTTTTTATTTTTCGATAGATTAAATTTTATTATAATATAAAATATTCTTTCTGTCGAACAAATCTGTGTTTTATTTTATGCAGATGACAGGGAGAATAATTGACTTTTTCGAAATTCGCGTTATAATATGGACACACTTAAATTGTGGAGCATAGTATGGCAAGGATGATTGCGCAAAATAAAAAAGCGCGGCACGAATATTTTATCGAAGATGCTTACGAAGCCGGTATTGTTTTGTCCGGAACGGAAGTGAAAAGTATCCGTGCCGGAAAAGTGAATTTAAAAGACAGTTACGTGCAGATTAAAAACGGCGAAGCGTTTGTGATCGGCATGCATATCAGTCCGTATGAAAAAGGCAATATTTTCAATAAAGATCCGCTGCGAACGCGAAAATTATTGCTGAGAAAACGCGAGATCAGCAAGCTCCATGATTTGACAATGCAGCAGGGTTATACATTGATTCCGCTGGACTTGCATTTTGAAAAAAGCTATGTTAAAATGAATGTCGGCGTCGCACGCGGCAAGAAATTGCACGATAAGCGAGATTCCGATAAGCAAAAGTCGGATGAAAAGAAAATGCGGCGCGCGCTTCGTGGGCAATATTGAGGGGGCGCAATGGTTTCGACAGGGGTGTGGAAGCGAGATAAGCGAGCCGGGAATGCCCGATACCGTTTAATGAGGGCAACTAAATACAACTGCAGATAACAAAAATCTAGCATTTGCCGCTTAATGCGGCTTTCCCTATGCGTCTGTACCTGAACAGCGCATAACGGCATCAACTTTTTTCAGGTAAGCAACAGGCTTGCTCCCCGGGGCTTGTTGTCACAAAGGGGATAGCATATCTTTTGGTCTGCCACCTGCCCTGAAGAGATGCGAATAAATAAAACGTGGCTGCGCTCGGAGAAAATTTCGTGAAAATGCTTTTGGACGCGGGTTCAACTCCCGCCGCCTCCACCATTATAACCTTGATATTTCAACGTTTTCTATTTTTCGTGTTGCATTTCGTGTTGTATATCTTCTGAAACTAATTTATCAAAATAAGTATCTATCTTAATTAAGAAGCTTTGAATAAATCTAAACTTTCTTGACGTTGACTGAATAATACTGTTTCGATATTATAGCTTTTAAATGCATCAATTTCTTTTGAGTTTATAGTGTTTTCATCATTAATTATAACTATTAGACTACCTTCGTTATTTCTCTTTTCCTGAGTGTCAATCCAATTAAAAATAGTCATATTTCGATTAGATTCCCGTAATTTATTGATGGCTTTACAAAATCTTTCAGGCTTTTGTTTTGTTCTTTGAAAATGAAAGTCATAAGAATACAAACTGCCTGTTTTTCCGATAAGGGAGAAATCTTTAGAGTAGTAAATTTCATTTGCATCAAAGAATATTTCAATATCTTCAGTAAATAAATCTTTTACGTTATCCGGTCTGGTTTCAAACATATCATCAATGTTTAACATTGCTTGAACCATTAAATGTTTTTTTACTGGAAAGTCTGCAGGTGTAGCTTCCGTTGTGATTGCATTATCATCAAGGTGAAGTGAAAAATTGCGGATAATTTTATCAAGCATATTTTTTCGCTTGGAACCTTTTCTAAAAGATATTCCAGACGAAAGTAAATTTCCAATGATATAACCATCATCAGTTAATGTTATTCTTCCGTTTTCTTCCTGCTTAACATATATCTGGAGGTAATCATTGAAGCGATCTAAATAGGGAGTAGTCAGTTCGTAATATTCGCCAAATTTGGAAACGACAATTTCATTTTTCAGCCAATTTGCATAATCATTTATCATTTCTTGTATATTCATTGAAGCCACCTTTGTCAATTGTAGAAGATTGATACTCTATTTTTGGAGGTTTAATAATATGAAACTCTTCAAAAAATGTATAACAATTATCGTATAGATCCTTGTCTTCTATATCAAAAGCAATTGCTTTGCTTAACTCATATTGTTCATTATATATGTGTAAATGAGTGCCGGTTATTTTTTCTCCGCTTGGATTGATATGTATTGCTGTTGGATTTACATCTAACCGTAATAATATTAAGTTATTAGATTTTATTCTGCCTTGATATGTACAACTTTGAGCATTTATTCCCTTTCTATCTATGTTAATCACAAACATATCTATTTTTCGCTCTCCAACAACATCGAATGAAAGTTTTCCTTTTGATGCAGGGAAATTCAATCTGCTATTTTTTACAGTTTGCTTAAGCATATTGATTAATTGGTCTGCTTCTTTTTGTGTTAGTTTCATAGATATTATAACCACCTTATTTAAAATGTATTATATCAAATCTTTATATGAGCTACAAGGTTCGTTTTTTTAATTGTATTTACGTATAACAAAAACAACGTACAACATTGGTCCTAAAAAATACGCAGATCATTAAAATTATATTCATATAAATTTGTTGAAAATAAGTACTGAATATGTGCTTTGTTCTGCCTGTTATAACTCAAAAACATACTCTTTTTTAACTATTTCAGTTTAGTGAGCGCATATACTCAATAATTTTTTTATTTTCTAATTATATCTCGTATTTAACGACAAGTAAATATTTTTATTTGACAAATAGTATATGCTTTGGAAATAAAAGAACATAATTTAAGTATAGCTTGAAAAGGAACAAGATTATAATGGCGTGGCTTATTTTCATTAATTGATATCCAAACCTTGCAGGCTGTTGCGCTTAATAAAGGTGATTGGCCTGAGGCGGTTTTTTGGCTTGCTCTCTGTTTTAAGATTCGATATAATTGTAATCAAATAAAATTCAAACGTTTAAAATTGCTGTTGAGGCCATAAAAATTAAGAATGCAAACTTGAATATAGGGATTGACTTGATTTGTTTGTTGTTTTTGGTTGGGCTGTAGAGTGAGCCGATATCATATATTCTTTTAAGCAAGATATGATCATTATTGTTGTAATTAAAATAGATAGTATTTGATTCGAATAAGGAGCAGGTTTATGAAAAAGGTTTTTCTTATCATTCTTTGCAGTATTATCGTTTTTTCTTTTACTGCGTGTGAAGGAATGGAGCAGCTTGATGTTATCGGCGATAAATTGATTATTTCTGTTATACATACTATTGAAACAGATGATGTAGAGGACTTTACGAACTTATTCTTACCTTCATTTGTAAAGAGCAATGAAAAGGAGATTGAAGAAGTATTCTATAGGATAAGAGAATATTATCAAGGAAGGGCGGTTGCCTATGCGTGGCAACTCAGTGAAGGTGAGTCTTCACGCGGGCGGTTGATTTTTATTTCGCAAACTCAAATATCCTCTATTGAACCTGTTAAGGCTTCAAGTGCGTCACTTTATCGCCGATATTATATAAAAACGGATGAAGAGGAATATTTACTTTCGTTTTCCTGGGTTCAAAACGGTGACCGGAGCTCTGGATTGGTTGCGATTCATATTACTCAATGCGGATATGGGATTTCGAGGGGAAGTTGATTTTATATAGAGGGTGTGTGAAGCGAACTTCACGATAAAAATACGCATATCAAGGAGGATATTAAATCAAATTGAAATAAAACCTTTTGACTTTTTTGAGTAGTACAAACAAGTTGACTTGCCCTAAGCATAGATACTATAATATGGATGAATTCGTGTACTGAAAAGGAGAAGGAATATTGAAACTGGTTTATAAAGGAAAAACAAAAGATATCTACAAGCTAAGTGATGGAAATTACCAGCTCAAGTTCAAAGACGATGTTACGGGAGCCGACGGGGTGTTTGATCCCGGCGCCAATACCGTGGGATTGTCGATAGAGGGGATGGGCATTGGCGGCCTTCGCCTGACAGAATATTTCTTCCGTAAAATTCAGGAAGCGGGAATTCCCACGCATTACATTGATTCCGATATCGCCAATGCGACGATGACGGTGCGGCCTGCCGAAGTATTCGGCAAGGGTATTGAGGTTATCTGCCGTTTTCGTGCGGTCGGCAGTTTTATACGCCGTTACGGTGCTTATGCTGAGGAAGGGCGGCCGCTGGATGCTTTTGTGGAAGTGACGCTGAAAGACGACGTTCGGGAAGATCCGCCGATTACGAAAGACGCATTGGACATGCTGGGGATTTTAACTGCCGAAGAATATGAAGAGTTAAAGGTATTGACGCAAAAAATATGCCTGTTGATCAGAGATGATCTCGCTTTAAAAGGGCTGGAACTTTACGATATCAAACTGGAGTTTGGCCGCGTGGATGGCCGGATTGTGTTGATCGATGAGGTATCCGGCGGCAATATGCGCGTCTATAAAGAGGGG